>CAZHOC010000297.1:0-6551 GCA_964534295.1 uncultured Bacteroidia bacterium
CGTATTCGATTAGCCGAAACTACTCACATTTTTGAGTCTGAGAATCTACGCAATCGTAGAACGGCCATCTTCCTTTCTCTGATCTGGTTAGGGGGAAGCGTTCTGCTTGCAGCTTTCACCTACTTCATCGCTGACTTTATTTTCCCTCTTAGCGTTTTGCTAGGGATGGGGGTTGGACTCTTTCTCCTCCTCCAAAGGGACGCATATTTGAGTAGGACCGAGAGTTGGATTTATTTGGTGGGAGAAAGTTTGGCTAGTTTTTTCCTCCTCTTTGTATCTACAAAATTACTGGGGGCAAGTTTAGTCCTTGCCAGTTTTCTTGGCACCTTCTGTCTTTTAGTGGTCCTATTTGTACTGGGCCGATATATTTGGGAGCGTCGCAAAAATTGAAGAGTCTGAGCTTTGCAGATTTTTTGTTTAATTAGGGCTAAATACTCACTACTATGAATCTTGAATTAGTGCTTGTCCACGCTGGTTACCTTAGTTTATTTGTTTTAGTTTTTTTTCTCTCCAAGTGGATCAAAGGTTGGTTTTCCAGCTACAACCTAGATGAGCAGCTAACCCATTTTGATAACAATGCTGTCTCAGTGAGTGTTACCGGCTATTTCATTGGCGTAACAGCAGTTTTTGTTGGTGCCTATACTGGTCCTTCTTCCAATAATTTGGCCATGGACTTTTTAGCTGTGGCCGGTTATTCGATTGCTGGGGTTTTACTGCTCAACTTGACTCGCATCATTAATGAGCGTTTTATCTTATATAAGTTCTCCGTACAAAAGGAAATAATTCACGATCAAAATCCAGGAACAGGTGTTGTCGAAGGAGCTTCATATGTGGCAACGGCACTAATCATCGCTGGTTCTGTAAACGGTCAATACCTAGCAGAGTGGGTTTTGATCAATAAGGCCTTTTCTGGCTTTTTATCAACGATTGTATTTTACCTGATTGGGATTGTCTGTCTTATTGGTTTTGCCAGAATTTACAATTGGCTCTCCCCTTTTGACCTACATGCAGAAATCGAAAAGGATAATATTGCTGCTGGGCTGGGGTTTTCGGGAGCGATTATTTCGATTGGGATCATCATCATGCGCGCGGTCAAAGGAGACCTGACAGACTGGGGCACAGACCTGATGACCCTTGGGCTCGATATCCTGATTGTCTTTATTTATTTGATTGTTGTCCGCTTCGTCTTCGACAAGTTCATTTTACGCAATTCTGATCTAAATACGGAGATATCGAGAGACCAAAATATTGGCGCAGGCTTACTAGAAATGATGATCGCAATTTGCTTTTCCGCGGTCTTATTTTTCGTGCTTTAGGTTTCCTTTTTCTTTAAAATATCCTAATTTGCCTATGTAATAGGGTTTAGCACCCCCTATATGTAAGTAACCATGAAACACACATCTCTAAGGTATGTGGTAGGATTTTTATGCCTGCTCTGCCTTCAAGCTAGCCTGCATTCTCAAGGAATTACTGTAAACCTGCATCAAACCAGTGCGCAAGAAAGCAATCAGGATTATACCGAGCAGGAGATCGAAAGGATTAATCAACGCCTAGAAGATGATCTGGCCTCTATTCAGATTAGTGATAAGGAACAGCGCGAGTTCTTAGCAACCGCATACAAATCGGTAGCAGAGGACCTAATCCGTAAAATCAATCGACACGAGCTACTTTTTGATTCCCGGCTCCAAAAGATAGTCGATCAACTAGCAGAGGAGATCTTTCAAGCAAACCCTCAATTGCCTAGGGAAGAAATAAAGATTTACCTAAGTCGTGCTCCGATCGTCAATGCGAGCACCTATATGAATGGAACGATTATCCTTTATGCAGGGCTAATCGCGCGCATGGAAAACATGGACGAGCTTGCTTTTGTCCTCTGTCATGAAATATCTCATTATCTCCTTACTCATTCGAAGGAAGATCTGGAGAACGTACTAGAGTTTACTTTTTCAGAGGAGACTGCTGAAGAGCTCAAAAAGATCAATGCGAGTGAGTATGATCGTCGTAGACAATTAAGAAAATTTATGGAGGGAGCGGTCTACGAGCGTGGCAGGCATAGTAGGACACATGAGTTAGAGGCAGATTCTATTGGTTTTGAGTTGCTTCGCAAAACGCCATATCGTAGCCGAGGTGTCATTGAAACTCTGGTAATGCTTGATCAGGCCGATGAAGAGTTGACTGAATTGCCGAGTCTAAAAAGCACCTTTGATCATCCAGATTTCAATTTTCGAAACTCATGGTTACTTGAAGAAGATGCAGGCTTTATTATGGGCAGCAAGCTGCAGGTATTTGATGTAGATTCTATCAAAACTCATCCCGATTGTCAAGAAAGGATTGAGAAGCTAAGTCCTCTGATAGAAAGTAATACCCCTCGCTCCGAATTGTTAGCCCAGGAGTTTCAATACTTGAAAACCAATCTCAGCTTTGAAATCGTAGAATTTTATCACGACTATGGTAATTACGGTCGCATGATCCATGAAGCCCGTAACCTCTTAGTCAAATATCCTCAAAACGCCTATCTCCATAGTCGAATTGGATTAGGACTTCTTTACATCTGGCAAGCACAACTCAATCACGAAAAAGGCAAAGTAGTTCAGCAATCCAATCCCCGGTTTAGCGATAGCTACAAAGAAACCTTACTGATGCTCAACAATATGAGATTGTCTGAGCTCAAAGGACTAGCGGTGAACTATATTGATCGCTACAGCCAACAATTTGATCAAAATGAGCACTTCCTCTTTGCTATGATCAAATGTGCCGAATATACCGAAAGAAGTACCTGGCAAAGCTTAAAACAATCTTATCGTCAACAATTTCCCAACGGATTATACATTCTCGAAACACAATAATTATTTATGAAGAAGCACTTTTTAATGATGCTAATGGCCTTTAGCATGCTTTTCGGAAGCGTTCAGGCCCAAACTAATTCTATTGATAATGTTCTTAATGTTCGCTTGAGAAGCTCAGGCGAAATCATACAAGATGATCAAGTCAAGGGCTATTATTTTTTCTATAAAGTCGATCGCGTTGATCGAAAAAATAGTCTCTACAATCTCACCATCTTAGATGCAAACCTTAATCAGGTAAGCAGCCAAGAGATCGTTACCTCAAAATATTCCTATTTAACAGAAGGGAGTTTCAATGGTACTCATTTGATGATGGAATTTTATGATGCCAAGAAAAAAGAGTACTCTTGGCGATTATTTGACCAGCAGGCTCAACAAATAAAAGAGATCGCCCTTGGTGAGCATTCCATTTACATGAACCCGATTCGTACCGACAATGATGAAATTCGGTCAAACTACCTATTCGCTATCCCTGGAAACGGCTTCATGTTTTATAACATGGTCAAAAACAAAAAGCTGGGATACGAAATCAAGCATTTCAATAATCAAGGAGTAGAAGACTGGAGCTTTGAGTCTCCTAAAAAATCTGATCTACTCGAAGCAGCTAATTTCTTGGTAGCGGATGATGACATTATTGTAAATAATCTAGCCGTACGCCCTAAGCTGATGTCTACCAAAGGCACCAAAAGCACTATTCTGGGGATTGACGCCAAAACTGGTAAGGAGCGTTTTGAAGTGCCCCTAAACGATAAGAAAAATGACCTTATAGTGCTTAATGGATTCTTCAATACTTTGACTGGCAACATCATGGTAATGGGCATGACCTATAAGCCAGGCGAGGCACCAAAGGGTAAAAGCACTGGTTTATTTGCACTGCAAATAGATCGTGATGGCGAAGTGGTTTCAGACTCTCGCTTATCTTGGACCAAAGAGGTAGCAGAGTTCATCCCTGTGAATGAAAAGGGCAAATTAGATGATGTAGGTTATTTGTACTTCCACCAAATCGTACAAGATAATCAGGGACGGTTTTACGCTATCGCCGAGCAATATCGCCGTTCTGTAAGTGCTCTTGGCGTTGCCGTCCTAGCGATGGGAGGCGGAGCAAGTGCTACGAAACTAGTTACAGAAGACATGATGGTGTTTGAGTTTTCTCCGGAATTTGCTTTGGAAGGTGTAGAATTTTTCGACAAAACCAAAAACGACGTATACCTTCCATTAAATGTTGATTTCGTCTCTATTCAAGTTTTGGGTATGCTGATGGATGTTTACGATGGATTTGATTACAACTTCACTCAAACCAATCGGGGCAAATCCATGTTCGCCGCTACTTATATCGACTATGAAAAGATCAAAGGTGAAAGAAATAAATTTGTTTTTGGAGCCATCGTACATTCTGATGATGAGTATACAGTAGATAAAATCAATCTTGAAACTGACGCAGCATACCTTAGCGTCATGCAAGCCAAACCAGGCCATGTTATGATCGCTGAATATGACAAAAAAGCGAAGCGAATCAATTTAAGATTGGAGCCTATTAATTATTAAATAGGTCCTGATTTCTTTTGGGGGCTCGCGTTCCGCGGAACGCGAGCCCCTATATTTATCAGAGTTCATAGAAATATGAATGTACCGTGATACTTCTGTGATAGGTCAAAGGGATATTTGATAAGTCATTTCTACGCACTCCTACGTCATTACTTATTCTCAAATCTCAAAGTCTTATCACATGAAGAAAACAACCCTTTTAGGCTGTCTCTTGCTATTGCTTGGTTGGAGCAGCACGGCCAGTGCACAGGTAGTACTCAATGAAGTACAGTATCTGGGCACCGACCAAATCGAACTCAAAAATACGGGTTCGAGTATGGTCAATGTGAGTAGTTGGTGGCTTTGCGCCCGCTTCGCTTATACGCAGCTCAACAACGCAAGCCTCAATATCACCGCTACTCTGATGATGATGCCTGGTGATATCATTACCATCACGGGTTTCGGCCTAAATGATGCATCCTCGGACATTGGACTTTACAATTCTGCCAGCTTTGGTTCAGCCGCAGCCATGGAAGATTTTGTCCAGTATGGCGGAGGAGGTATTGGTCGTGAAAGTGTCGCTGTAACCAAAGGAATTTGGACTGCGGGAGACTTTGTGGCGACTGTTGCGATGGGAAATTCAATGGAGTATGATGGTTCGGGAGATAGTTCTACAGATTGGGCTGCCCAAAGCTCTCCAAGCTTCGGCTCAAATAACGCTAACGCCAATTGTGATGGTGGTATGGTTACCACTGCAGCAGGTGATACCGTTTATTATTGCCCAGCAAGTTTAGGAGGTCCAACAGGGGTATTCAACATTGATAGTAGCGCTACAGTAGGAGCAAACTTCCAGTACGTAGTAACTGACAACCAAGGGATTATTCTTGGTCTGCCGCCCGCAGATATGGTCAATGTAACGCCCGCAGGCCTTGGTGAATGCTGGGTTTGGGGACTAAGTTATACCGGTACCCTTACTGCTATGGCAGGTGATAATGCCACTACCACCAATCTGGCCAGTGGATGCTTTGATTTATCAGACAATTTTGTGGTAATCTTCCGCGATTCTGTAAATGGTGGTACGGTAAGTACTGAAGCGGGAGAAGATACAGCCTATGTATGCTTAGGTAGCACACCTACCGTTTTCCAATTTGATAGTACTGCCACTTTCGGCACCAATTTCCAATATGTAGTTACGGACAATCAGGGTAATATCCTTGGTCTCCCTCCAGGCGATATGGTAGATTTTAGCGGTGCTGGTACCGGTGAATGCTGGGTCTGGGGACTAAGTTATACCGGAAATATCACGGCTATGGCTGGTGATAATGCGACTACTACTGCCTTGACTGATGGTTGCTATGACCTCTCTTCCAATTTTGTAGTGGTATTTAGAGATAGCATAGTTGGCGGTACCGTTTCAACTGCGGCTGGTGATACAGTATACTACTGCCCTGGTAGTATGGGAGGCCCAACTGGTGTTTTCAATATCGATAGCATGGGCGCACAGGGACCTAACTTTCAATATGTAGTTACTGACAACCAAGGCACCATCCTAGGTCTGCCACCCGCAGATATGGTCAATGTTACTCCAGCTGGTCTGGGAGAATGCTGGGTGTGGGGATTGAGTTATTCAGGAGAAATTACTGCCATGGCAGGAGACAACGCCATGAGCACTACCCTTACAGATGGCTGCTATGAGTTATCAAGCAACTTTGTGGTCATATTCCGAGACTCTACCAATGGGGGTATGGTTTCTACTCAAGCTGGTGAAGATACCGCTTATGTATGTCTGGGTAGTACGCCAACAGTATTCCAATTTGACAGTACAGCCACCTTCGGCACCAACTTCCAATATGTAGTTACTGATAACCAAGGCAACATTCTGGGTCTTCCTCCTGGCGATATGGTTGATTTCAGCGGTGCTGGCACCGGCGAATGCTGGGTCTGGGGACTAAGCTATACCGGCAACCTAACTGCTATGATGGGTGATAATGCTACTTCTGTGGCTCTATCAGATGGTTGCTACGATCTATCCAGCAATTTTGTCGTGGTATTTAGAGATACCATCGCAGGCGGCACCGTTTCTACGGCAGCTGGCGATACAGTATACTACTGCCCAGGCAGCATGGGAGGTCCTACAGGGGTCTTCAATATCGATAGCATGGGTGCCCAAGGACCTAACTTCCA
>CAZHOC010000298.1:0-6533 GCA_964534295.1 uncultured Bacteroidia bacterium
TGGTAACCAGCCATATTGGGTAGTTTATGAGTTTTATACAGATGAAATCACTTTGACCTATCCCATGGGAGGTGAGGCATTCGTTCCAGGTGAAACGCAAAGACTACATTGGGATACGCAACCTATTTCTGGCACATTTACCATAGAATATACAACAGACAATGGTACAAACTGGAATACCATTACTACTCTTCCAGGTAATTTCAGAATGTATGAGTGGACAGTGCCTAACACCATTACAGATCAAGCAAAAGTTCGCATTACTCGTGGTGGCGTAAGCGACGAGAGTATTTCTCCATTTAATATTATTGATGTACCTACTGGATTATCTATTTCTTATGTTTGTACTACAACCGCATTTTTGACTTGGGACGCATTGCCTGGAGCTGCTGAGTATGAGGTGTATATGCTTGGCGATCAATACATGGATTCAATTGGAAGATCCACTACAAATTCTATTTGTGCTAATATCAATAATCCAAGTGGGGACCTTTGGTTTGCTGTAAGTGCAATCCCCACTGCCGGTGGACGTGCGGGTAGAAGAACTATTGCTACACTATACAATGGCACTATCCAGACTTGTGCCAGTCTTGATATTGGAGTAGGAAATCTGTTGAGCCCTGGCACAGATCAACTTTCTCTTTGTTTCGATGATACTGTAAATATTGAATTTACCGTTGCGAACGTTGGACAGAACCCTCAGAGTGGCTTTACCTATGGCTATCAGATTGACAACGACCCGGCGGTTTCTCAGGCATATCTAGGAACCCTAAATGATTGTAGCTCTGACACAGTAAATATTATTGCACCTCTTTCGGCTTTACCTCCAGGGCCTCACAGTCTAAAAATCTGGACAAACTTGCCTGCAGATTTAAACTCGTCTAATGATACGCTTACAATTGATGTAAATATCATTGGCTTGCCATATACAGAGGATTTTGAACTCTTTGATTTATGTGGCACAAGCTCAAACTGTGAGCAAGAGATCTGTACGCTCAGTGGTAGCTGGATAAATCAAACCAATGGGGTAGATGACGATATTGACTGGCGTGTCGATGAGGGGGGTACTCCTTCAAATGGTACTGGTCCTAATGCTGACCACAACCCGGGTACGGCTGTAGGTAACTATTTATATCTTGAAGCTTCTAATGGGTGTACTTTTCAAGAAGCTCGCTTAATCAGTCCTTGCATGAATCTTGGAGGTACTACTGCCCCGAGTCTTACCTTCTGGTATCATATGTTTGGTGATGATATGGGGAGTTTACATGTTGACTTGAGTGCTGATGGTTCGACATGGATAAATGATATAATTCCTGCAGTTTCCGGGAATCAAGGTAACAATTGGATTCAAGAAATTGCAGATCTAAGTGCATACGCAGGTCAAAGTGTACAAATACGTTTTAGAGGGATCACTGGTAATGATTTTGAAAGCGACATGGCTATTGATGATATTCTTGTCCTTGATCAATCAGCTTCTCCATCAGCAGATTTTGAGGCCAACTTACTAGATGTTTGTCCAACGCAGACAGTACAGTTTACAGATCTGTCTATTCCTCCGGCTTCTAGTTGGTCCTGGTCTTTTACTCCCAATACGGTAGTTTTCCTCAACGGAACTAGCAGTACAAGTCAAAATCCTGTAGTTCAGTTTAGTAACCTAGGAACTTACGATGTGAGTCTAACAGCAACTTCAGCTAATGGATCTACTACTCAGAATAAGCCTTCCTATATTAATGTAAATAATGGAACTTCGGTTCCTACTTCAGAGGATTTCGAAGGCAATGCTCTTTGTGGCACTGCTAATAATTGTGAAGCTGAAGTCTGTCAAATCGCTGGTACATGGTACAATCTTGAGAATCAAGTACAAGACGATATCGATTGGCGAGTAGATGAAGGAGGCACAGCGTCAAACAACACTGGACCAAGTGTGGATCATACATTCGGAACCCCAGACGGAAATTACATTTATCTAGAAGCTTCCGGCGGTTGTACAAACGAAGAAGCCATTCTAGAAAGTGGATGTATTGACCTGACCGGAGCAGCCAACCCTTATATCAGTTTCTGGTATCACATGTTTGGTGCTGATATGGGTTCACTGCACCTAGATGTCTTTGACGGTAATGCCTGGATTCTTGATGTTATGACACCAATTAGTGGAGATCAAGGAGATGTGTGGCTAGAAGCAAGTACGAATCTTGCTACCTATGCCGGCCAATCTATCCAGATTCGAATTAGAGCGATCACAGGAGGTGGATTCACCTCCGATGTTGCATTAGATGATATCTTTATTGGTAACCTTACTGCGACTCCGCTTACTGATTTCTCTGCTAGTCCTACAGAGACTTGTGCAGGTATTCCGGTCAACTTCACCGATCTATCGACTTCTGCGCCTGGCGCTTGGTCTTGGTCTATTAGTCCAAGTACTTTCACCTATGTCAATGGCACGGATAGTACTAGCCAGAATCCATCAGTTAGTTTCAGTGCAACAGGATCATACACAGTTACCTTGATTTCGACCAACGTCAATGGTTCTGATACCCTCGTAAAAACAAACTTTATCAGTGTAGGTACCGGGACAGCCCTGCCATTCACGGAAGATTTCCAAGCTGGGCAGATTCCGCCTGCAAACTGGACACTGGATAATCCAGATGGTGCCGATACTTGGGAAAACACCAGCGTGGTTGGTGTAGATGGTATGCTGACTAATGTAGCATGGATTGACAACTTCAATTACAATGGGGCTGGCCAACTAGATGTCCTGCAGACTTATACCATAGATTTGGATCCAACAGTCGCACAAGGTCCAATCCTTGCCTTTGATGTAGCTTATGCAAGATTCAATGCTAACTTCTTTGATAGACTCTATATCGAGCTTTCTGACGATTGTGGGGCTACCTTCAATACTATCATCTTCGATAAGGAAAGTACAGATTTAGCTACGGTTCCAGATCAGACCACGCTATGGGTACCAGCAGATTCTTCGGAATGGAGACGTGAGACTATCAGCCTCACCCCATATGTAGGCCAAGTAATTCAGCTTCGCTTTATTGCGGAAAATGGTTTCGGTAACTCGCTCTATATTGACAACATCAATATCGAAAGTGTGGTACCACCTAGCGCTGGATTCGCCCTCAATCCACTAGTAGTATGTGAAGGCGAAACCGTAGTTGTAAGTGATAGTAGTACAGGTGATGACCTTGCTTACAATTGGAACTTTGGTCCTGGTGCTACGCCAGCCACCGCTAATACGGCAGGTCCTCACAACGTAACCTATACGGGTGCAGGAAGTAAGTCGATCTCTTTGACCGTAAGCAACTCTGCAGGTAGCAATACCTTATCCCAAAATGTAATAGTTGAGCCACTACCTGTTGCATCCTTCAATACCACTACCGACAATGGTAATGCCTTCAACTTTGTGAGTACTGCAACAGGTTCTCCAACTAGCTATCAATGGTCCTTTGGCGATGATAGTACGAGTACTGATATGGATCCTAAGCATACTTATCAAAGCAATGGTAAGTATACGGTAACCCTAGTGGTAACCAACAATTGTGGTAGCGATACTATCAGTCAAGATCTCGAAATTAGTACAGTGGGCATTGAAGAGGAGCTAACAGGAGTTAACATCTCCATTACCCCGAATCCTAGTAATGGGGAGTTTGCAGTATGGTTCAAAGGTGATCGCCAAGGCGATCTCACACTTGATCTACTCGATATCAAAGGTAGAGCCTTACAAACTCAATCAGTGTTCTTCGCTGGTGGTGAACTTCAACAAGAATTCCACGCTAGCAATCTTGCCAAAGGTGTTTACATCTTACGCATTACGATGGAACAAGAAAGCGTTTATCGACGCATCGTGATTCAATAGTTTGTATTCAACAAAAAAAAAGCAGCGTCCCAGATATTGGGCCGCTGCTTTTTTTTACCAACGCTTGAGATAATAGGTGGTACCGATATATAAGTCCCCGTCGATCTCCCAACTTTGCTCACGAGCAGCTCCGGCAGCCTCCTCTTTGAAAAACCAAGTTCTAGTGAGATAGCCATTATTAGCGAGCATTAAGGTTCCTTCGGCATGTCCGTCTATATGACCACCAAGCTCTACTCTATGTCCTGTCATAGAAAGCCATTTTGGGGCTTCTCCGCTTTGCTGAACGCGTGTCAATAAAATCGGCTGATAGGCTAACCGAATACCAATACTGCCTTTAAAAGCATTCCCTCCCAATGGTGCAGCATAAACATAAGTAGGCACCAAAGCTGTGTTCAGGCCAAAAGAGGTAGTTTTTCGGCCATCAACTGTTTGGGTACGAATCTTAGCATGAAGCCCCAGACCCGCCGTTGTGCGACGAGCACGCAATGGCTTATAAAAACCGGCCACCACTTCGTGATTGTCCATAGAATAGAGATCATTCAAAGGCATACGCCATTCAAATTGCCAATCAGTATAAGTGCTATTGGTGTTACGTAGGTTGTATCCTACCCCAAGAAATGGCTTACCTTGCCACGCCACTGAAACAAACCAGGTGTGTACACCAATCGTCTGAAAGCCAAAATAGGTTTGAGCAGAGGCTAATTGAGGGAGCGTTAGCAGAAGGCTTAAACCCAAAATGATGTATAATTTTTTCATGAGTTTTTCGGTCTAGGGATTAAGATTGGGAATCAATGATCCACGCTAAGCGAATGCTGAGTCCACGCATATTGGGGATACGTCCTGAAGTAAAGTTGGAGGTTCTGGCCTGCTGCAAGCTGGTATAATCCAAATGCATACGAATCGGCCAAGATTGCTTAGAGATTTTGTCTAGCGGCACAATAAGGCCAAAGCCATAAGTAAAATCTCGCACTACGCTAAAGTTTTCCGTTCGGCCTCCGTCATTATTACTGCGACGGAATGCCCCAATTCTTAAGGCAAGTAAATCCCAAATCACTAGCTCACCTCCAAACCTTAAAGCGGTGTAATAATCATTATTGAGGTAATCCTGAAATTCTACCGTAATCAAATATCTTAGACTGCCCGTTCCCGCTTGAGGGAGAGAAAGAGAAGATACTCCACTATAAGCCGCTCCCACTCTCATAATCGCCGGCATATTGAAAACATCCTCATCTCCATTTGGAGCCTTATAGGCAATCCTACCAAAAAGGAAATTGTTGACGCTCAATCCCAATCGCAGATTTTGCCCTTCCCTCAACGCTTTGGTATACAACAATCCCAAATCTAGATGAGGCATGTGTGCAGCATCAGCATCTCTAAATAGGCGTAAGCGATAGAGATTAGCGTTCAGCCCTAGCTGTAAACCCGGCAAAATCTCTCGGGCCACACTCACAGTCGTATTAATCGTGCGAGATCGGTCTAACTGATATCTTTGGCCATCAATTGTAGCATCAAAAGTTGTTGGGCCAATTAAAAAGGCCCGCATACTCACTCCGCCTACCCACTTGCTATCGTTGATGCGTTGGGCGAAGCCGACATAGCCATAATCCGATTTATCTAGCAAATAAAATGGGCCACTGCTGCTGATATCGAGACTTCTAAACTTAATTGTCCCAATACTGGCTGGATTGATAAAGTTTTGCATCACATTACCGCCAATAGCGACTTGTGCCCTGCCCATGGCTTCTGCCCGCATACTTGGAAGCTGAGCGCCGCCAAAATATTCCTCCTGACCACTGCTGTATCGTCGCCCAAATTGTGCCCAAACCAGGCTTGGGATCATCATGCACAATAGGACAAATAGTGTAGTTCGCATACTCGTTTCGTTTTTAGGGTTCGAAAGAGTATGGATTTAGAAAAGCAAAGGTTAACAGTTGGGAATTTCGAATGCAGAATTTCGAAGGCTGAAGGCAGAAGGGAAACGAATTGTCAATCCCTTCTACATTGGGCGTTCGATATTCGTAATTCAGAGTTCCCTCCTCTGCTGCGCAGAACGATTAGCCCTATTGCTGGGAGCTGAGTTTGCGTCGGATTTTACTCAAAAACTCTGGAGTAATCCCTAGATAAGAGGCAATTTGACTATTGGGGATTCGACTAGCCAAGTGCGGATATTGGTCGAGGAAACTAAGATAGCGCTCTTCGGCTGTCGAACTAATATTTTGCAAAACGCGGTTCTGCTGTTCGACCAGACGATTTTCAGTAATTACCCTGAAGTTGCGATCGAAGGCGGGATGATAGCGATAGAAGTAAAGTAAGTCCGGCTTATGGATTTGGATGATCTTGGCAGATTCCATAGCCTCAATATAGAGTCGACTTGGCTTATCACTATGAAAACTTCCGATATCCGTGATCCAGTCGTTTTCTGCCGCAAAGAGGATATTGTGCTCGCCTCCTTTTTCATCGACGCCGTACATCTTGAAGCAACCTTCCTCCACAAAAAAATAATGTCGGCAAATATCCCCCTCTTGGAGGATAAATTGCCGACGTTTTATTCTTCTGACTTCTGCCCGTTTTTCCAGTTCTTGCTTTTCGACCTCACCCAAGGGTAAGTAGGCGTCGAAAAAGGAAATTAAACTCTGGATGGACAAAGCCTCAGTTTTAGATTAGCATC
>CAZHOC010000299.1:0-6504 GCA_964534295.1 uncultured Bacteroidia bacterium
AAAAAGAGGTAACCCTAAGCCTTACCGGCTCAGTTGGCGATAATCAAAGTCTTAGTTTCAAAGGCAAGCATAGCCTCAAAATGACCACTTTTGGCATTGAACCCCCTACCGCTATGTTTGGCGCCATCGAAGCAGGCGATGAAGTAGTAATTGATTTTAACCTAAATCTGAAAAAGGACTAATGAGATATTTAGTATTGATATTGGCTCTATTATGGAGCTTCCAGCCTGTTGGGGCCCAAGATAACGCAGAAGATTGGACGACCTATGAAGAACGCATCCCAGGTACGGATGTGGTTTTTAAGATGGTACTCGTTCCCGGAGGGGAATACATAATGGGTAGTGAAAATGGAGAAGAGGATGAGCAGCCCCCCAAAACGGTAAAGATTGATTCATTTTGGATGGGTCAATTTGAAGTTCGCTTCGATGAGTATGAGATCTACCGCGAAAGAGACCGCGATAATGATTCGACACGCACTCCTGGTAGCGAATACACCGCCGATGCGGTAACGCGCCCTAGTCCTCCTTATGAAGATCCAACTTTTGGCATGGGGAAATATGGCTATCCAGCCGGTAGCATGACTCAGTACGCTGCCCTCAAATATTGTAAATGGCTCACCGAAAAAACCGGTAATTTCTATCGTTTGCCGACTGAGGCAGAATGGGAATATGCAGCCAGAGCTGGTACACAAACTGATTACTTCTTCGGTGATGACCCAGCTGAGCTTGATAAGTATGCTTGGTATTTTGATAATAGCGATGAAACCTTCCATGAGTGTGGCACTAAATTGCCCAACCCTTGGGGCCTCTATGACCTCTACGGCAATGTCGCCGAATGGACGCTCGATCAGTATCAGGCCGATTATTATGCGAGCTTAGGAGATAGTAGTAATATTAATCCTTGGCGCAAACCTGTCAAGCTGCATCCTCGCACGGTAAAAGGCGGTTCCTTTGAAGATGATCCAGAAGAGATGCGCTCTGCCAATCGGATTCGTTCCAGCATGGATTGGAAAATGAGAGACCCTCAAATCCCCAAAAGCTTTTGGTGGAATACAGATTCACCCTTCGTTGGTTTTAGGCTGGTAGCTCCCGCCAATGAGATGAGTCCGGAAGACATCCGGAAGTTCTGGAAGATGACATTAGATGAATAAATTGATAAAAAGAGCGCATTAAGTTGCGCTCTTTTTATTTTAAAGCCTATCATATCTACTCACCTACTCTATCCTGATGAAAAAATTACTTCTCTTTGTTTTTATCGCGACTAGCCTAATTGCGTGTAAAGACAGCACCACTGAATCCTTTGCGGGGAAATTTGTCGTCAGTATTATCCCCCAACCCAAGGAAATCAGCTATAGCTCCAATGGCATCCGATTGACCGAGGCCAGCAAGCTCTATTCCCCCGATGCTAGCCTGCAAGAGCTTTTAAGGCTCACCCAAAGTGAAATAGAGTTTTTGACAGGACAAATGATAGCAATCGCCAATCGCCCAGAAATAGGCGCTGATATCAATTTCTATTTGGACACAAACTTAGCCCTAGAAGAGTACCAATTACGGATAGATCAAAGCGTCGAAATCCATGGCGGTAGTTATGCTGCGGTAGTGGCGGGCAAAAACACTTTGCTGCAAACGCTTTCTACGCTTGATCAGAAGCTTATCCTACCAAAGATCAAAGTCAGAGACTTCCCAGACGCTAGCTTTAGAGGGCTTTTGATCGATTTGGCTCGCCAATGGCATACGCTCGGCCAAGTCAAAGAGCTGATTGATCTCGCTTCCTTTTATAAATGCAATTACGTTCAACTTCACTTCACCGACTACCAGTCTTTTACCTTACCCTCGACTCATTACCCCAAGCTTTCTACTCCAGGTAGACATTACAGCTTTGAAGAACTCAGAGAGCTAGAAGAATATGCTCGTTTGAGGGGCATTGCCATCATTCCCGAACTAGAAGTCCCAGGGCATTCCAGTCCATTTGCTAAGATGTATCCCGAGATCTTTGCTATTGAGGATACCGTCAACAATCCTTGGATCATCAATATGGGTCGTGAGGAAGTGTACACAGCTCTTGACTCTATGATAGGTGAGATAGCCGAGATCTTTCAGACTAGCCCCTACTTTCATATTGGTGGGGACGAGGCCATCTTCAATCAGGTCGATCAAGATCCAGATGTCAAAGCCTATATGGCGGCTAATGAGCTAGGTACGGATGTGCATGAACTATACCGACACTTCATCATCAGGATGAATGAAATCGTCAAGTCGCATGGCAAACAAATGTGCGTTTGGGAGGGCTTTGGGCCAGAAGGGCAGGTAGAGATTCCTAAAGACTTGATTGTCTTTGAGTTTGAGACCAACCGCTACCTTCCTGATCAACTGATCAAGGATGGATATACAGTCGTCAATACTTCCTGGAAACCGCTTTATGTAGTCAATCAAAAGAAATGGGAACCTAAAAGCATTTATGCCTGGAACATGTGGCGCTGGGATAATTGGTGGCCCAACGCTCCCTCTTACAATCCCATCCAAGTGGAAAAATCTCCCCTCGTGATTGGGGCACAAATGTGTGCTTGGGAGCAGCCTGCTGAGGTGGAGTTTCCGAGCCTTCGCAAGCGATTGCCGGTCTTTGTAGAACGGATCTGGAATACAGAGGAAAAGCTAACTTACGATCAGTTTATGCCCCATCTAGAGCAAACAGATCAAAAACTCTCCCAGCTCACCGGCAACAATCGTCAAGACAGCCTACTCGTGGGTTACAACTTTGTCAAGCCGGAGGATTAGGAGGAGGTTTACTGCTGCGCAGAACGCTTATCCCTTTGAGGGTGATCGTTCCGCGAAGCGGGGAGGATAAAAACATCCCCTTCAGTCTAAGGGCCCCTTCAAAGTGGCTTGACAGAAAGAATCAGCTCAATAGTCCCCTTTGAAAGGGATGTCCAGAGATTATCGTTCCGCGAAGCGGTAAAAGCAGAAAAAAGGGCTAAGCTTAGAACTTATTTTTCCACATCATAGACTCTACTGGCCGATCCGTGCGTTGGACGTATTTGGCGTTTTCCTTACGATTGTAGGCATTGATTACCTCACCGTCAACCTCAAAATAGATAAGCTGCCCGACAGGCATGCCCGGATATACTCGTACTGGTTGCACTACGGTAATCTCCAAAGTCCAGGTATTGCAAAAACCAACGTCCCCTTTGCCAGCGGTGGCGTGAATGTGGATACCCAAGCGGCCGATAGAACTTTTTCCTTCGAGAAAAGGCACATGTGTATGAGATTCGGTATACTCTTCCGTAACTCCTAAGTATAGGGTATTGGGCTGCAATACATAACCCTCTGGCCCCATCTCAATCTCAACAACCTGATTATGCTTACGGGCATCAATCTCGCGATCCTTATAAACAGCGAGGTATTTACCCAAATGTACATCATAGCTATTGCTGCCGAGACATTCCCTGCGGAAAGGCTCGATAACGATATTTTTCTTTTCTATCTCAGCAAGAATGGTAGCATCAGATAAGATCATTCAGTTTGGCGTAAGGGGTTAATAATTAGCTTGCAAAGGTAGCTAATTCCCGTTAATTTTTTGGCCTTCAATCGATTTTTGCTGTGTACTAGGTAGCAGAGGCGGTCGGCTTGGCCGTGTCTCATAAGGCAAACGAATATAGAAAGTAGTGCCTTTGTCCTCTTCAGATTGCAACCAAATTTCTCCTGCGTGAGCTTTGACGATTTTCTCACAGATAGCAAGGCCTATGCCCGTGCCAGGATATTCTTCCAAAGTATGTAGACGAGTAAACATCCCGAAGATTTGCTTTTGATATTCCTCACGGATACCGATGCCATTGTCTTTGAGAGAAATGACGATATCATTGCCTTCGAAGCGGCATTGAGCGTAAACTTCAGGATGGGTGGCCTTATTGTATTTAAAGCCGTTTTCGATGAGGTTTTGAAATAGCTGTTTTAGCTGCGAACGATCTCCACTGATATCTGGCAAATTATCCCACTTGAGTAACGCTTGCCGATTGCGGATGGCTTCACCAAAGTGCCCCTTTAATTCTTCAAATAGCTCATTAAGAGAAATGTTCTCCATATTTAGCTCTAGGGATGCCGTGCGCGAATACTCTAGCACGTCCTGAATCAAAGTATAAGCATGCTTGCTGTTTTCGACCGCAAAATCTAAAAACTCCTTCAATTCAGGATCTCCATCAGCTGGCAGACGGCGTTCTATCAGGGACAAGAAAGCGCTGATGTTTCGGATGGGCGTTTTGAGGTCATGGGAAGCGATGTAGGCAAAGCGTTCTAGCTCTTCATTGGTTCGTTCTAGCTGCTGGGTATACTCGATCAGCATCGACTCCACCTGCTTAAATTGGGTCATATCTGTGCCTAGAAATATGTAGCCAATCTTGCGCTTATTTGAGTGATAGGCAGGCGAAATGGTCAAGATCAAAGAAACCTGTCTTTGCTGAAAGCGCACCTGCATCTCCCGGACAATTTCTTTACCGGGTTCCAAGGAACTGATTCTAGACTTGAGTTTATTCCAATCTTCATTGTCCAGATCTTCCAAAATCTTTTGTACAGGCAAGCCAACAATCAAATTTTTACCGATCTGGAAGGCTTTAGTTGTCGCAGGATTGACTTCCTTAATGATAAAGTTCTCATCTGTCAACAACATGATATTGGTCATGGCCTTCATTACATCTGCGGAGGCCATCCCTTGCGAGATTTCATCTACTTGAAAGTTGTTATAGACCCAGCTGAGTAAGAGCGCGCAAACCCCTACTGGTATAGAAAGAAAATAGTTTCCAGTTACATTGGTCTGATCGGGTATCAAAACATATACCCCGATCATAAAAAAGGCAAGGATAGCGAGTAGGACAAAAAATATGCCCCTCCCTAATCGATCCTGTTGGGTCCGGCCTTTTTTAAAAGCCATAGCAAAAAAGACCAGCATTACTAGGATACAGGCTACCTGCCAGTATACCCAAAGTTGATAGTTGAAATCTCTCCCAGAAGTAAGTACATATTCCCACAGCTCTGAATCTCCTCTCATTTCAGTGATCACATGAAAATCAGTGAAAATGAGTAAACCACAAATGTAGATTGGAGGAATAATTAAAAGGAAGAGGAAGATATATTTACGTGCTCTCGACCAACTCCAGTGAGAGTTGGAAAAGACAAAGCCATTTAAGACAGCAAATATGAGTATGAAAAGCGAGATCGTCGAATGGGCTTTAGACCAAGCCCAGGGTGCGGTCATATTAGTAGGCACTTTAGAAATTTCATATTCTACAAATGCTTGCAACGACCCCATGAGGCATAGCGCGGCGCCCAGTTGATACAGCAAGGATCGAGGGTCCAAGCTTCTTAGCTTGAGGGCTCTCAATAGCAATATCAGACAAACTGCTAATAACAATACAGACAAGCCTGTGGCCATGGCTAACTAGTGGGTTAATAGAATCAGGGCGACGTTCCAATAAAATAGAAAATTTTATCAGCCCATACTATTGATCTAGGCAGAACAGCTAATCAAGTTACTTGATTGGTTCAAACATAAAGGACAAGTAGCCCTAAAACCTTACTAGCAAAGCCGTGGATTTGGCCTTAAAATTTGGCGGTAAAGCCAAGGCTTGGCAAAAATGGTAGTTGATAAACGGGCTCAAAAGCCACCCGGTCAAAGAAGAAGATGTTGTTACGGTTGTACAAATTAATTGCGTTTAGGCTCAGTTCTAACAGCACTTTGTTGCGTACGAGCCAGCGTCGTTTGGCGGCAAAGTCCAAACGATGATAATAGGGCAAGCGACCGGCATTGATCTCGTCCGCAAGGATGAGGCCGAGTTGACCGTTTTGCGAAGCAATATCTGTCTGTGCCCCATCTTCAAAGAAATTGAGTTTTTCAAAGTATCCTTGCGTTTGGGTGAAAGGAAAGCCTGATCCTAAACTCCATCTCATACTCACCTCCCATTTTCTAGCGGAAAACTTAGGCCTGACAATCCGATTACGATCATCCATTACGGTAAATGGATCACTTTGATAGGCAGCAACTACATTGACGGTATGCCGGCGATCATAAATTGGATTATAAGTCCTAGGCTCAGCCTGATCTAAACGATCCGTTCTTACCACTTGCGCTAATCCATAGTTGGTATAGGCATAGATGTTTTTGGTCCGATATTTTAGAATTAGGTCTACCCCTCGGGCAACGCCTGTCTCTGTGATAAAGTTGGGATCCTCAGGAAAGACTTTTTCACGGTTAATATTGGTGAGCTGAGTAAAGTTTTTGTACCAGCCTTCTACATTGGTTGTGAGATTATCTATCAACTCTATCTCAACCCCCGTCAGTAAGTGCCAAGAGGTTTGCAGGGTTGAGCTTTTGATTTGATTTTGCAGCTGGGTAGGCGCGGACAAAAAGCCTTGAAAGAGATTGACCACGTCGCGGTCAGAGACCGCTGCCATCAAGTTTTGAGAATAGGTACCCGCAGCAAAACTAAGCGAGAGGCCTGTAAAATTGAGGTTCCCC
>CAZHOC010000300.1:0-6500 GCA_964534295.1 uncultured Bacteroidia bacterium
CACCTTCTAGGTTTACACGGTAGATTATCTGTCCAAGCTGATTACTTACTTCTAGTTGATAAGCTCTGCTGTTTTTCATCAAAAAGCGCACATCCAAAGCTTCAGCTTCCGTAATTACTTCCATCCAAGCGTGGTCTTGTAATTCACCCTGCTTGACATGAACCGTATTACTGGTGTGAATGCTACCATCTTTTTCAAGCAAGATGATGCGGTAATACCAACGATCACGCGTATTTAAATCGACGCTCATGTCGGTCAACTCATAGGATACTACGGCATCAAATGCATATGCATCCACCATCTCGAGTTCAGCGAAGCTTTTCCCATCTTCAGAGCGCTCAATTAGGTAGCGATAGGCTTCAGCACTTTCTTCTACAGTCCAGCTTAGCTGAACGTTTTCCCCTCTCGGCCAAACCGCATCAAAGCTCATCCATTCCACTCCCAAAGGATTAGAGCAGAAATCTGCTACCTGTAGGAAGTTATTGGAATAATCACATTCTGCCTGACTAGCAAATGGCTGCGTAATCGGGATCGGCTGCGAACCATTATCGTTGATCACCATGAAGAGGTCGAAGGTGCCGCCTTGATCAGGTAGGATAGCGGTGAAGTTGTAAGTACTATCACGCGGGATGGCCTGGGTCAAAATATCATCATCTATAAAGGTAGCCCCCGCTGCGGTAGGATCTCCATTGTAGAAGGCAATATGAACCCCTGCTGGCAGATTGAGATCTCCAAAGTTGCTGATCTCATAATCGATCAATATTTGATTACCCAATGACCCACAATTGGTCGTATTGGCAATGGCATTGATGGCACCACTCAAATCTGGAGCAGGTACTAAATTAGTACCGCCTGGACCAACCCCAATCAAGTTAGAGAACTGATAATCAGATATTTGAAAGTTGGTTCTATTCAATGGGAAGTAGCCCGTACCGGGAAACAATTCCGTCAGCATAGTTTGCTGGTTTTGGGGCACAGTGCCATCATCATTGATGTTGACCCCGAAGTAATAAAACTGGTTCCAGATTGAACGCGCCGACAGCCAAGGAGTACAGCCAGATTCATAAACGACGATATCTGTTCCACAGGTAATGACCATTTCGGCTTCACCATCGTGATCCACATCAGCGATAACCGGATATTCGTTAGAGGTATTACTTGTACAAGTGATAGGAGTGCCATAGTCACGGGTGATCAAACTGACACCCGCCGGTGCATAAGCCAAAGGACCGCCATACATGATTCGTAGGTTATCCTCATCGCGATAAGTGATCTCATCAATGCCATCTCCATTAAAGTCAAAGGAGGTTATCCCTGTAGAACCGGAAGGATCCACCACAGGCTGATTCCAGATAGAGTTGTTGAGATTATTGAGATTGTAACAGTCCATGTTATTGGGCGTCATCATCACAATCTCTGGATAGTTTGGCGTACTATTGTTGGACTTATCACCATCATCAGCTAAGTCATCGTCATAGACCTGAGCGATTATGGGTACACCTCTATCTACTGCTGTATTCCAACCGGAGAGTAGCGTATTAGTCAATGGGGTCCAAGCGTACAGGGCTCCTGCAGGGTTAGCTAAGGTAGCAGCGCCAGTATATGGCCCATGTACTACCACATCTAAAACACCGTCATTATTGATGTCTGCTACCGCACTTTGACCATCATTGAAGGTACCAAGACCGGCATCATTCAGATTGCGACGAGCTGTCATCGTTTGGGCAACGATATCGACAGAATAAACCACATTAGCTGCAACTAACTCTAGGCCATCACATTCGGGATCGCCCCCACAGTCGGCGGCTGTCAGAATTTCAATCGCCACGGAAGAGAAGGTCGCATAATCTGCACTTCCTCTTGAGCCACCATTAGCAACTGTATCACCATCAACAATCATTTGGATACAGTCTCCTATACAAGCTGCATTGGGTGCAAAAGAGTAAATACGGTTTGCCATATAATACTCAGGGCGGCCATCGCCATTGAAGTCGGCGGCTCCAAGACCGGTAATATTATTGACTACTGATACATTGGGAAAGGCATTTACATTTGAAGTAATGGTTTCCCAAATGGTACCGTTGTGTCTAAACATTTCGATTCTACGATCAGAACGGATATAGGCAATTTCCAAATACCCTTGTCCATCCATTTGGGCGATGCAAAGGGTATTCGAACGATTGGAAAAAGCGGCAGGAAAGGATTGCTCTACTGCCATAGTGACAGGATCCATAATATCAATACCGGTGCCGGTACTATTAAAACCGATCAATTCTACGGTAGAATCCTGATCAATATCTGCGACCATTACTGAGAGACGATTGGCATAACTTCCTGTGCCACGAATGACTTCCGCAATACATACCGTATCTGGTTGGACCGCTTGGGTACAATCATATTCGACAAAGAAAGAGCAGTTGGTAGAAGAAGCACAATCTGGATCATAGCAATCAACTAGGCCATCGCCATCGTCATCACGCCCATTGTCGCAAATTTCCGGACCACAAGCGGCGTAAGTGAGGAAAAGCCTAGGCGCTACTGCCAAACCACCCTCAAAAGCCCAGGCTGAAGCCTGACCTCCTACTCCCCCATCGATGATGAAGTTTAGATTAGTCAAATCAGTACCAGGAGCGAGTAAGTCAACCACTTCTTGAACCACAGCTGATAAATCAGGAGAATCATACGTATTCCCATTGGTCCAAGCTCCCGTATTCCAATTCACATTCTGGACGGTAGTAGTTCTTCCAGATATATTACCTGGAATCACTTGATAGGTGGCAGTAGTATTGGCTAACTCTCCATTAATGCTTACTCCAGTAGCACCCGGCTCATCTGCCGATGCTGTAAAACGAATGAATGCATTGGTTATGACCGCTCCCGATGGGATATTGAATCCACGGAATCGGGTACCAGACAGCTTACCAGGGGTAAAATCGAGGTCAGATATGGGGCCGACATCAAAAATATCTACTAACCCGCCATCTTCTTCTGCATCATCGCTGGTTTGATTTACTGGCTGATCAAACGAATAGGTATTACCACAATCGCTATCTAGACAGTCTATATCACCATCTCCATCATCATCTACGCTGTTGTCGCAAATTTCATTGAAACAGGCAACGTATTCGATTAATAATTCAGGTGCAGTACCTCCACTTGCCTCACCGGCCCAGGCAGAAGCTTTTCCCGCAGTAGCTTGCCCAAAAATGAAAGCCACTGCGTCTAGGGTCGTATTTGCCCCTAGTTGATTCACCAATTCTTGTACCACTGGGGTCAAGTCTGGTGTAGTATATGTCAAACCACCCGTCCACGCGCCTGTATTGGGCCAGTTGACGGTCGCTGTGGTGAGGGGTCGATTTGTAATATTATTATTAACGGCTTGAAAAGCCAAGGGGAGCAGGTTATCCTCTGCTCGAATGTCAATGTTGGTGGCACCAGGTTGATTACTGGAGGCTGTAAAGGTGATTTCTACGTTAGTAATCGTAGCTCCAGCAGGGATGTTGAGGTTAACAAAGCGCACACCGACGTCTTTGGTGTTTTCCCAATCGAGGTCAGCGACACCTGTTTCTAAAACATCCACCACTCCGAATTCTTCCTCACCGTCATCGGCAAATTGAGTAACTATAAAATTGGAGGATTGAGAGAAGCCACAATCAGGATCGAAGCAATCAATTAGCCCGTCATTGTCGTCATCTACACCATTGTTGCAGATTTCTTGGGCAAAAACATTGCCTCCACAAAGCAAAAGCGCCAGCAAGAACGTAATGTTGACTAGTCTTTTCATTAGTAAGGCATTAGGGAGAAACAAGCTCTTTTTTGGTAGTTTTGGTATTGTATTGGTGATGAGTGGATCAGCTTTCAGCGGAACGCTTATTTCCGTTTGCACAAAAAGCAGATCAGGCCGTCATACGACGGGTTCCCAAGAGCATCAGCTCTTGTTAAAGGTCATTACTGGATTTTTGAATCAATACAAGGAAATAGGAAGGAAGAATAATGTTTTACCTACGTCATAAATACCCGTTCATTTTATCGAAATACACCCCAAATGTGATTTCATCGATAAAATTAGACATAAATAGAAAAAATCTAACCTGCTTAGACCCAATGGTAATATTTCTCCCCTAAACGGTCCATTAATTGGATTTTATTTCTCCACCTCAGCCACCATATCCATCACCTTGGCCTTGAGAGCGTCTTTATATTGCAGCAAATTTTTGCTAACTGCCTCATCCCCAGTAGCTACAATCTGCGCCGCTAAAATGCCCGCATTTTTTCCTCCATTAAGGGCTACGGTAGCCACGGGAACCCCGGAAGGCATCTGCAAAATTGATAAGATAGAATCCCAACCATCAATCGAATTAGAAGACTTGATCGGCACGCCAATAACGGGCAATACAGTCATAGAAGCCACCATTCCTGGCAAATGAGCCGCTCCACCTGCTCCTGCAATAATCGCTTTTAGCCCTCGGTCCAAAGCACTTTTTGCATAGTCCATCATACGCTCAGGGCTACGATGGGCAGATACCACAGTCATCTCATATGAAACGCCAAGCTGATCCAACAAATCGGCAGCTCCTTGCATGACAGGAAGGTCAGATTTGCTTCCCATGATGATGCCTACTTTCATAATCTTTCTATTTTATTTTCGATTTGCTTTTGCCCTACGCAAGGTAAGCTAATTATGCGATCACTTGCACTGAATTACGCACTTTTTGCACTTTTTCTTGCAAGGCCTGATGCGTCTCCCCGATGATGGTCACGTGGCCCATCTTTCTAAAGGGTTTGGTCTGGGCTTTGCCGTAGATATGGGGATAAACTCCGTCGATAGAGAGTATGTCTTCGATGCCATCATAAATGGCTGTACCGGTATAACCATCTGCACCAAGTAGGTTGACCATTGCCGCCGGACAAAGCTGAGAACAATCGCCTAATGGTAGTCCCAAAATGGCTCTTAAATGCTGTTCGTATTGAGAAGTAGCATTGGCTCTAATCGTCTGATGACCAGAGTTATGTGGTCTTGGCGCGACTTCGTTGATGATGACATTTCCGTCTTTTTCAACAAACATTTCGATCGCGATTAGTCCTACATAATCTAGCTTTTCGACCAAGCGTTCGGCGATGAGCCGTGCCTTATCTGCTACCTCCTCCGAAACCAAAGCAGGAGCCATCAAATACTCTACCAGATTATGCTCTGGATGAAAGACCATCTCCACTAATGGAAAGGTCCTCACTTCCCCCTGAGGGTTACGCGCTACGATTTGCGCGATTTCCTTTTCAAAAGGCACGAAGGATTCGACTAAGCCGGGGGCATCAAAGGCTTTTTTGAGGTCTGCCGCTTCGCGCAATACTTGTACTCCACGGCCATCATAGCCTGCTTTGCCTAGTTTTTGGACAGCTGGCAGCTTATCGGCCAAGGCTTGAACTTCAGCCGCATTTGCAGTCAAGGTAAAAGGTGCAGTGGGCAAATCATTTTTGACATAAAATTGTTTTTGCTCCCTTTTATCCTGAATCATTCTGATGGTAGCAGGATCAGGATAAACCGTTTTTCCCTCCTTTTGCAAGGCAAGTAAGGCATCAGTATTTACATTTTCTATCTCAATGGTGATAATATCTACGGCTTTGCCGAACGCATAAACCGTATCGTAATCCGTCAAAGATCCTTGGGTAAAGTGATGCGCATAGGGACGACAAGGCGCTTCTGCCGAAGGATCCAAAACCGAGATATGGATATTATAGTCTACCGCTGCTTGCAATAGCATCCTACCTAGCTGCCCCCCACCGAGGATACCCAATCTTAAATCCTGATAAAAACTTGCTTGCTTCATGCCGGCAAAAATAAGTCTTATCCCGGCACCTACAAAAGTCAATCTCACCTCTGCGCTCAATCATTCGATTCGCCTAGTCAAAGACGAATATTTGAATATGGAACGAACAAATGGCATCAATATGAATGGATTTAAAAGGATCATGGTGGGACTTGACTTTACCATCATGGATAAAAAACTGATTCAATACACTGCCTTTCTGGCCTATTATCTAAATCCAGAAAAAATCTACTTTATCAATATCCAGCCGGATCTTGACATCCCAGACAGTGTAAGAGAAGCCTTTCCAGAGCTCCGCCAGCCTCGAGATGAAAAACTACTGGAGGACCTTGAAGCCGAGGTGAGCAATCATTTCCCCAACCTTGCTGAATATGATGTCGACTTTCAGATCATCGAAGGATCTGCCAGAGCGGAACTAGCCCGTTGGTCGCATATAAAGAATGTGGACCTTCTTATCCTAGGGCGTAAATCCCTCCAACATGGCAAAGGCATCGTCCCTCAACAACTCGCAAGAAAGCTTGAATGCTCTATCATGTTTATCCCTGAGCAAGTACGCTTTGAACTCAAGGATATCTTGGTAGCCAATGACTTTTCAAATTATGCCAAGACAGCTATACAGGTAGCAGGCCAATTTCAAGAAACCGATCCTAGTATAAATATATACAGTGGGCACGT
>CAZHOC010000301.1:0-6482 GCA_964534295.1 uncultured Bacteroidia bacterium
CCTATTATGATTGGCCGACAGTATATGAGTTGGTTTATTCTATGCAACCCAATGCCATCATCTTTAGTGATGCCGGACCAGGTACGCGTTGGGTGGGGAATGAAGAAGGCTGGGCCAATGAAACCAATTGGTCGCTTTTGCGCGAGGCCGACGTTTATCCCGGTATGGCAGAGTATAAGCAATTGCGATCAGGGCATGAGGATGGTACCAAATGGATTCCCGCAGAATGTGATGTGTCCATCCGTCCGGGTTGGTATTATCATCCTTATGAAGACCACAAAGTCAAAAGCCTCAGTCGCTTAGTCGATATCTATTACCACTCCGTGGGACGCAACGCCAATCTACTTCTCAACATCCCCGTAGATCGCCGTGGCTTGATCCATCCAGCAGATTCCGCCCGTTTGATGGAACTCAAGGAGGTAATTGATGCGGATTTTGGGGAGAATCTGGCCCAAGGCAAAACCATCACTGCCACACACGCTAGGGGAGGGGTTTCAAATATCGAAACTTACGGTCCGGCAAAAATGCTAGACAATGATCCCAAGACCTATTGGACAACCGATGATAGCATCGTACGGGCGAGTGTGAGCTTGGATTTAGGCGAGGCGACGGCTGTGAATAGGATTTTGCTACAGGAGTATATTCCCCTCGGGCAACGGGTCCAAGCCTTTAATGTAGAGGCGATGATCGACAATGAATGGAAAGAAATCGCTGAGCAAACGACTATTGGCTATAAACGAATACTACGTTTCCCGACTATTATGGCCAGTCAGATACGTATCAATATTAAGGCCGCCAAGGCGAACGCTGTTCTCTCTAATCTGGAAATTTATAATGCCCCAGCGCTGCTAGTGGCACCCGAAGTCAGTCGCGATAAGAAGGGCTTAGTCAACTTGAGAGTGCCAGATGATGAGTTGGAGGTCTATTACACCCTAGATGGTAGTGCCCCAATCCCGGGCAATGGAGAGGTAATGACTTACAAAGGTGAATTTATGTTGCGCCAGCCTGCTACCCTCAAGGCCGTGGCCGTGGATCCCGTTACCAAGCGCCAGAGTTCGATTATCACCAAGGAGTTCGACATCAGTAAAGGCAATTGGAAAGTCCTCAAAGTGAGTAGTGGCAATCTAGGGCGCGCCGGACGAATTATTGATGGTAATCCTAACTCGTGGTGGCGTTCCGCTGAAGGCGAAAGCCTCCCCCAAGAGATCGTCATCGACCTCGGTAGCGCTTATAATCTTAAAGGCATCACTTATCTACCTATGCAAGAACGCTATCCGGTCGGCTACATCACGCGCTACGAAATCCAAGTGAGCAAAAACCGCATCATCTGGGGCAAACCCGTCGCCGAAGGAGAGTTTAGCAATATCGAAAACAATCCCATCGAACAGATCGTCAACTTTGCGCCTAAAGAAGGACGTTATGTCAAGATTACGGCCACGGCTAGTGCAGATGGAGCAGCGGCCTTAGCTGAGATTGGGGTCATTACGCGTTAGTTTTGATGCTGGGTTACATTTTGTGGCTCATCTTGTACCAATGTGTAAAAGGATAAACATGCAATTCCGTCAACTTATTCCCTTTGCGCTACTATTGGTATTAGTCGCTTGTGCTAGCCCCCAAACTGAGACCTCAGAAGCACCGCCTATTGCTGAGGCAATCACTGAGTCTCCCAGTGAAGCCGTTGCAATGGAAGCGGATTTAGAAGAGATACCAACTCCTCAAGAAAGCCCAAAAGAAGAAGAAAGCATTGAGGAAATTGAACAGCAAATAGAGCAAAACATCCAAAAGGTTCTTCGCATGGAGAAGCCTAGCATAGTCGATTATTTTATGGCCCTGCCGCATCGATTGGCCAATGTTGATTGCGACGAACATCGTAGTATGAAAAAACGCGCTGCCTCCATTACCTATCAAAACCTAGCTTCCGGCTATCTCCGCAACGATCTTTCTATGTTAGGCCAGGTAGTAGTTATGTACAAAAGTAAGGTCAATGCAAAGACTTATATTGGCCAATTAGCTAGCACCCAATGTGCTGACTATACTTGCGGGGTAGATATGCAGGGCTTTGCTACTTTGACCGAGAGCGGAGAATGGAAAAACGTAAATGAAGAGTTGTTGGAAAAGGATTCCATGACTTATGCCATTTGGAATAAACGCGGCAGCGGTTTTGAAATCCACCTGCCAGAAAACGGTACCTCCATGAAGATTGTTCGCTGCTTTACAGACACTCCCACCGAATTGGGTGAGTTTAAGTGGTTACAAACTCATTTTGAGGTAGAGCTCAATGAGGCGGGTAAGGAGTATTTCGTTGATTTTAGGTAGTGTGATGATTGTGATTGGGGCTACTGCTGCGCAGAACGCTTGTCTTCAGGGTGCGGCATGCATGCGTGCACCTACAAAGATCCCTGCTCGATGAATTCGCTTTTGCTCATTCATTCGGCTGGGATGACGGATGGGAGAGATAGGCCTACGGCTCGATAAAACAATCTGTCATGCCGGAATGTGAGGCACGAGCATATCCGGTATCTGTTAGACTCTTCCCTGCTTCGCAGAACGTTTAGCTCTTGCGGCGTATGAAATACGCCGCTACATGTAAGCAATTGTAGGGGCGTATTGCATACGCCACAGCTTTTTCATAGTTTCCTCGGCGCGACTCGGAATGACAGGAGATTTAGAGGCAAAGCCAACAACTTACCACATTGTCCCCTTGAGCGAAGTCGAAAGGCCTGTGTAGCGCTTCCCTGCTTCGCAGAACGATCATCCCTTATATCTCCGCCGCCAATCTGGCGCCCTGATCAATAGCACGCTTAGCGTCTAACTCCGCCGCCTCGTCAGCACCGCCAATGAGGTGAACCTTCATGCCTGCCTCTTCTAGCGGAGCCATCAGCTCGCGAGCAGAGGTCTGCCCCGCACAAATAATCACATTATCCACTTCTAACACGTCCGGCTTATCGCCAACGGTGATGTGGAGGCCTTGATCATCTACGCCTTTGTAAGCTACTGAGCCCATCATTTGCACGCCTTTGTGCTTGAGGCTACGGCGGTGAATCCACCCTGTAGTCTTGCCGAGACGAGCTCCTACCTTACCGCCAGAGCGCTGCATCATGAAGATTTCACGCGCAGGTGCGGGTGCGTTAGCGTCCTTGAGACCACCACGATTTTCGATATTCATATCGACGCCCCATTCGTCCATAAAAGCGCCTACATGCAAACTTGTTGGTTCGTGAGCCTGATCATGCGATAAGTACTCTGCGACATCAAAACCGATACCGCCTGCTCCGATGATGGCCACGCGTTGCCCGACGGGCTTCTGATGCAAAAGCACATCCATATAGGTCAAGACTTTGGGATGATCGATGCCGGGTAGATCTAGTTGACGGGGATGCACGCCAGTAGCGACAATCACATGATCAAAGCCTTGCGATTTGAGGTCTTCCGCTCCTACTCTGGTATTGAGATGGAGATTGACCCCTGTTAGCTCGATCTGCTTTTGGTAGTAGCGCAGGGTCTCATAAAACTCTTCCTTACCTGGAATCCGTTTGGCCATATTGAATTGACCGCCAATCTCCCCGGAAGCTTCAAATAAATGCACCTCATGACCGCGCTGCGCAGCGATAGTAGAGGAAGATAGTCCTGCTGGACCAGCGCCAATGACTGCTACTTTTTGAGGCTTATTGGTAGGTAGATAATTGAGTTCTGTTTCGTGGCAAGCTCGTGGATTGACGAGGCAAGAGGCGATCTTGCGGCTAAAAGTATGGTCTAGACAGGCTTGGTTACAGCCGATACAAACGTTGACTTCGTCGGCTCGATCTTCGATTGCTTTGAGTACCAACTCTGGATCGGCCAAGAAGGGCCTTGCCATGGAAACCATATCCGCATGCCCTGCAGCGATAATATCTTCTCCTTTTTGAGGGGTATTGATACGGTTGGTAGTGATGAGCGGAATATTGAGTTTGCCCATCAAACGCTTGGTAACCCAGCTAAAGCCTCCCCGAGGCACCATGGTAGCGATGGTTGGTACGCGGGCTTCGTGCCAGCCAATACCAGTATTGATGATGGTAGCACCGGCCTTTTCGATTTCGTGAGCGAGTTGCTCTACTTCTTCCCAGCTACTGCCATCCTCTACCAAGTCCAGCATCGATAAGCGATAAATGATGATGAAGTTAGGTCCCACCTTTTCGCGTATCTGACGCACAATCTCGACCGGAAACTTAATGCGGTTTTCGTAGCTGCCTCCCCACTCATCGGTGCGTTTATTGGTCTTGCTGACGATAAACTGATTGATGAGATAGCCTTCCGAACCCATGACTTCGACCCCATCATAACCTGCCTCTTGTGCTCTGGCAGCACAATTGACGTATGCACGGATGGTGCGTTTGACGCCAGCTCCGCTCAAGGCTCTAGGTGTAAAAGGGGTGATAGGAGATTTGATGCGTGAAGGGGCTACTGCCAAGGGATGATAAGCATAGCGTCCGGCGTGGAGGATCTGCAAGCAAATCTTTCCCCCTTCTTTGTGTACTGCTTCGGTAACGATTTTATGCTTTTCTGCTTCTCGCTTAGTGGTGAGTTTTGCAGCAAATGGTCCTACCCAGCCTTCTCTATTAGGTGCTACCCCTCCGGTAACGATCAAACCTACTTGCCCGCGAGCACGCTCGGCAAAATAAGTGGCCATACGATGGAAACCGTTTTTGGTCTCTTCGAGCCCGGTATGCATGGAGCCCATGAGGACGCGGTTTTTCAAAGTAGTGAAGCCAAGATCGAGCGGTTCGAGTAGATGGGGGTAAGGAGTAGCCATAAAATTTGATTTATACTCAAATATAACTCAAAACTAAATATGATGCATGCATAACATTTTGTTCGTTTTCAAAACGGATTTGAGGGCTTTGTTCGATATCGAACAAAATAAGCGATTTTGAAAATTGGCAATTGGTTCAAAATCAGCCAATTACAAATTGGCATCTAGCTTGGAACATCCCGTTCGAAATCATAACACAGAACGAACACATGGATCGTCCCATCTCACAAAACGAACAAAACAAAGGAAAACGCAAGCAATGGATGCGTTGGGTAATCGGCGCACTTGCTATTGCAGCCTTGGTTTGGTTTGTGCGTTACCTACTTACTCCTAGCGTCGAAGCCGACAAATTTCGCTTTGCTACCGTCGAGCGTGGCCTCATCGAAAATGCGATTACTGCCAACGGCTTGGTCATCCCGGCCTCAGAGCAGATCATCACGGCCCCAACCGCTAGTCGCATTCAAAAGGTATTGCTCACCTCTGGAGCCGATGTCGAAGCCAATGACTTGATCCTTGAGCTTGACGAGGAGTTTGTGCGATTGGAGTACGACCAGCTCAACGATCAACTCAAACTCCGTAAAAATAAAGTTTCTCGCCTAACGCTTGAGTATGACAAAAACCTCCGCGAACTAGAGTTAAACGACTCCATCAAAGGCTTACAGGTGTCTAGCCTCAAAGCTGAGTTGGCTGATGTGAAGCGCCTAAAAGGGATTGGGGGGGCGACCCAAGAAGAAGTCGATCGGGCTGAGCTTTCCCTGTCGATTGCTGGTTTGGAGAAGAAAAAGCTAGAAAATGACTTAGCGTTCCGCAAAGCGGTAGTCAAAAATGATCGTAGCAATCTACAGCTAGAGGTGCAAATCCAAGAAAAGAAGCTTAGAGAGCTAGGTCGCAAACTCAAAGAAACCCGTGTTGTCGCGCCTGAATCTGGGGTGATCACTTGGGTAAGCGAAGATATCGGTAAAAATGTAGCGGAAGGGGAAATGCTTGTTAGGCTAGCCAATCTCTCGAGCTTTAGAGTCGAAGGAACGGTCTCGGATCTATTTGCCGATCAAATCAAAGTGGGCTTGCCGGTCAAAGTTCGCATCAATCAGGAAGACTTGCCCGCCCGCATCATCAGCATCCTACCCGCGGTAACCAACAATACCATCGCCTTTAATGTCGCGCTCGAAGATCCTAGTCATCAGGCACTACGCCCGAGTATGCAAACGGAACTCTTTATCATAACTCGCAGCAAAGAAGACGCTCTGCGTGTACCTAATGGACCTGCATTTACAGGGGCGAGAGAACAAGAAGTATTTGTGGTAGAAGGCGACAAAGCCTATCGCCGCAGGCTGCGAGTGATCAGTAGTCTGGACTATGTGGAGTTGGTAGGGGATATCCGCCCAGGCGAACGCGTGATCATTTCAGATATGCGTGATTACCGCCACCTCGAAGTAATTGACCTCAAACAAAACTAGGCATGAAAATGAGTAGAGAAATCCAATTTGAGGCCAACAAACACAGAGTAATGAGCCTACAAAACGAAAAATCCGCTATGACTTGGAGAGCTAAGCGTTCATCGAAGATGCTCAAATACTTACTGTCCTATCTGCTACTAAGCTGCTGCTTGTTTTCGCTAGGAATTGCCGATGATACGCTGAGTTTGAAGGAGGTCATCGTCATGGCTCAGGGACGCTCCCTGCCAGCCTACAGG
>CAZHOC010000302.1:0-2789 GCA_964534295.1 uncultured Bacteroidia bacterium
ATGAGTTTCGCATTCGCGATGGGGCCCACAATTGGACTTATTGGCGGGAATCTTTGCCGGAGGTGCTGCATTTTGTGTCGCAGGCCTTCCATCAGTATTAGGTTTACCGCTGCGCGGAACGCTTAGCCAAAAAATTAAAGGTCCAGCATGTATGCCGGACCTTTTTCTTTTTATTCTTCCCAAGCCTCGGCTGGGCGAGCAAAAGTACTAGCCTCAGGACGCTCCGCCTGGAAGCTTACCTCCACAAATTCTTTGCGACCTCTCTCTTTGCCTAGGGTTTCGTTTTCTGCATCCCAAACGTAGCTGACCATGGTTTTGGGGACTTGTAGGCCATTGACTTCCTGCCATTCAGCGTAATGCGCCGCATTATAGCGTTCGGCACGGCCGGCATCAAAGTAAGTGACCGAATACAGCAAATAGCTCAACTGCTTGCTGTCTGGATCGATCATGAGGAGGTATTGATCTTTAGAGGCTACTCCTACACCATCACCAAAAGTAGCTTTGAGTACTTCATATTCTTTGCCCGCAATGCTGCGATTGGGCAATGTGCTGATATTTACTCCCTCATCCGCCAAGACAAAAGGCATCCCGAAAAAGTAAAACTGTAGATTGATCAAAAATTCAGGATTCTTAGGCTTGGTTTCCCCTTCCAAAACTTGCCAATAGTTGACACCATCATAACCGAGGGTGTAGCCAGCACCCACAATCCGTTCTTGGCGAGAAATCAGGTCCAATAAAAAGGACTCTTGTCGATCAGAGCCGTATTGCGCCACGAAGCTCAAAGCACCAAACTCATCCCAAGCCTGAATGCCTCCGTGGGCTTCCAAGACTGGATTTAACAAAGGGGAAACCTCTTTTGCCACCTTCATCAGGGCGGGGGCATCTGCTTCGGCTTGCTGCTCAGAGGGCTTGACGTTCGCGCAAGCGATCAAAAAAAGAAAGGGTACTATCAGGTATCTCATATTGACTAAACTTTGAGGGCGCAAGATGGCCCAGACAAAGCTAGCAGATTGGTCTGTAAGATGACAATGTGGGAGGATGCTTTTGCGGGAGCCTAGGGATTTGCCTGCTGAACATCCCCTTTTCGCCTGAGGTCCCCTTCAAAGGGGACAGACGAGTACTCCCGTTGACCCCTTTGAAGGGGTCGAAAAAACGGAAGGGATGTTTAATTCTTTACAACAAGCGCTTCCGAATCTCATCCATATAAGAGCGACTCACGCGAACGCTGTCACCATTACTCATGCGGATATCGTAGCCGGAGGGATACTTTTCGATCTCCTGCACATGTTTGAGGGAAATAATCGAGGAGCGATGCACCCGTACAAACTGCTTGGGACTCAGCTTTTGTTCCAAGGCTCCTAGTCCGTAGGAGCTGAGGTGGCGCTTTTCAGCCGTAACCAGCCAAGTATAGTCCTTTTCGGCTTCCAGCCAGACGATATCATTGGCTTCGATGGCCAGTAGTTTGTTCCCACTCTGTACAAATAGCTTCCCACTATAATCTTCGTCCTTGCTTTCGGGTTTGAGACTTTCGGCGAGGCGCTGTAGTTGATCCATCAGCGGCGCAGATTGGGATTCTACTCGGCCGATGGCCTTGGCAAAGCGCTCTCTGGTATAAGGCTTGAGGAGATAGTCCACCGCATTGATCTCAAAAGCATCCAAGGCATACTGATCATAAGCCGTACTGAAGATAATTAGTGGCACTTCTTCTAAACGTTCGAGGACCTCGAAGCCCGTCATACCCGGCATTTGTACGTCCATAAAGACCAAATCGGGCCGAAACTCATTGATAAGACGCAGGGCATCAACCCCATTGTTGCATTCACCAACGATGACGAGATCGGGATACTCGCCCAAATACTGACGCACCAAAGTCCTTGCTGGAGCTTCGTCGTCAACGATAATTACTTTTTTCATGCTAATACCGGACTGGCTACTGGTTTGGGCAGTTTGAACATCACACGGGTGCCATGTGGTAAAGAGGGCGTAATTTCTAAGGGACGACCATAAAGTCGATCCAGCATTTTACGAGTATTGACAAGACCGAAACCCGTGCCCATAGTCTCTGCATTGGGTTTGAAGCCTACGCCATCATCCGTGATGCTAATTTCCATTTCTTCGCCTAGATCAAGCGCACTGATCCGGACTGTACCGCCTTCAATTCGTGGTGAGATACCGTGCTTTATAGCATTTTCGACCAAGGGCTGTAGCAACATAGGCGGAATGGGAATATCCAAAAGGCTATCATCAATTTGTAAATCCACAGATAAGCGTTCCTCGAAGCGGGCCTGCTCCAACTCCAGATAGCTAAGGATAAAATCTAGTTCGTCGCGTAGCGGAACGGTCACCACTTTGGAAGCTTTGAGCTGGTAGCGAAATAGATCCGAGAGCTTGGCGATCAATTCGCGGGTATGCTCGCTTTCTAGCGGAATGGAAGCATTAATGGTATTGAAGACATTGTAGAGAAAATGCGGGTTGAGCTGGGCTTTGAGGGCTGTAAGCTCCGATTGCAGGGCGATTTCGCGTAGTTCTAGGGCGCGTTTTTCCTGTTGCACAGAACGCTGAAACTCGTCGTAAATATGGAAGATGGCAAACTGCAGGATATAAAACAGCATGGGGATGTAGATATCCCAGCCAATACCTGTCCCTCCCAAATGCCCAATATCTAGCGCATCGCAAACAGTATAATAAGTCTGGATCCAAGCCAAGATCCAAAGAGGCATCGTCAGTACGTGAACCAAATACCGCTGCCAATTAGGGCGAGCTCGCAAAAAGCGAAAAATCAACCACCA
>CAZHOC010000302.1:2799-6481 GCA_964534295.1 uncultured Bacteroidia bacterium
CGGTAAAAAGTCCTTTGACCGCATAATCCAAAAAGGAACGATCAAGCGTATTGGCGAGTACGTCTCCGGCGGTGTATTGCAAAGCTAAGCCGTAAGCAAAAGCACAAAATATGTACATTCCTACGACGCCGATATGAGCATTGTATTTTTGCCAAAATGTCTTCTGCTTAGAAGTGGTTTCTGGATACATAATTTTTGTGCTGGAGTTAACGAATAAGCTTTTCAAACCGGCCTAACCAAGACCAATCATTGCTTTCAACATTTTTGAGGTAGATCGCCACTGTCTCACTATCAAGATAACGAACAAAACTGGTTTGTACGCCAGCCCAACCACCCCAATGCCAGGCTTTTTTGTGTTTTGGATCCAAATAGATGCCAAATCCATATTCGGAGCGGCTACCATCAGGCAAAACGGCCGGGGTATAAGCTACTGCCATTTGGTCAGCCGTCAAGAGGGTGTTTTCGCGTAAGGCTTGTTCCCAACGCACCAAATCGGGTCCAGTCGAAACGATAGATCCATCGCCTTCGATCCCACTGGCCGCCGCTACTAAGGGATATTCGGTTCCGCCCCATGCCTCTGTATAGGTTTTTGAGCCTGCATTATAAGCCATGGGCATCGCGTAATTTGTAAGCATCTCGCCCTCTGACCAGCGGGTAGTGTAAGATCGTGTTTGGGTCATCTGTAGGGGTTCGAATATGTATTCATGCAGGAAGTCTTGGTAAGTTTCGCGTGATACCGTTTTGATGATCTCGGCCAGCAAAACATAGTTGATATTGGCATACTTAAATTGGCTACCTGCAGGAAAAGCAAGGGCTGGCTGATGCGTTTGATAATAGGCGACCACATCTGCATTGCTACCGATCACTTTAGGATCCCAATGAGCTTCTCCGTAGGCAAGGTAGTCGGGTATACCAGAGCGCTGCTGTAAAAGGTAGCGAATGGTAACCGCTGGATAGGGAAAGTCCTCGATATACTCGCCAACGGGATCATCATAGTCTAAAAGATCGCGCGCTTCTAGGAGCATGATCCCCATCGCAGTGAACTGCTTGCTTACGGAAGCAAGTTCAAATACGCTGCTATCGTTGAGGGCCTGTTGTTGATCGACATCGGCATAGCCAAAGGAGCGTTGATAGAGGATTTTGCCGGAGCGGGCGACGATGACATTACCATTGAAGGCTTGGCGTTGGTGGAGTTCCTCGAAGAGGCTGTCCAATTTGTCGGTGCGAATCTGGCCTTGAGGGGCAATGACAAAGCCAAAACTAAAGAGACAGAGGAGGATGAGAAAAGCTTTCATGATTTGATTATGTTTTTTTGTTTTGCTGCTGCGCAGAACGCTTGTCCATAGCACGCGACAAGGCAATGCCTTGTCCCTGCCCAAATCATCCCTAAATTCCATTTCGACAGAGTCCCAAGAATCGGGACGACGAGAAATCTCCGGTCTGCCACAATGTAATTACCAATAAGCGATAGGAGACTTCTCACCCACGAAGGGGTTCGAAGTGATTAGTGGGGCGATTTTGCAGGTCGCGACAGAGATAATCGTTCTGCGAAGCAAATAACTGAAGGTTGTCTTTCTTCCGATGCTCCAAATAAGTCAGGGGCTTTCGTAATTCTCGCTCGCAATCGACGAATGGTAAAATCCGCCGACGAATAGCAAGTCAGGGCGAACCAAGCTTATGATTTGGTAGACGGACGCGACTTTTAGGAGATAAATTGCGTCTTTGAGATGGAGACAGTGCCAAGCAAACTAGACTATGGGAGATCACGCGAGTTTTATTAAAAACCATAAATATCATTTACTGATTGGCTTCTTGTTGGGCGTTTGGGTATATCTATTTCTTGTCTTGATTGGTCCCTTTGATGCATCGCCTTTGCCGCTTTTGTTGCGGGCGCGGATGATGGGCGGCTATGCCGGTCTAATGATTTTGGCTTACTATGCGGTCATTCCACTACAAAATCTGTTATGGCAGAAATTCAAAGCGTGGAACACAGGCCTAGAGTTATTGACCGTTAGCTGCGTTTTTATGATTGCTTTACTGCCTTGCTATTATTTTTACAAATCAGACATTATTCGTGGTGAATTTGGATTCTCAAACTTTGTCTGGGAACAGTATATACCGACAATTTTGATTTTGCTTCCTTTGGTCATTTTGATTCGACGGGGCGTTCTCCGCAGGAGTATAGCAGAAAACCAGTCGCCCTCCTCTAGCAAGATCACGCTCAGAGGCGAACATAGCTTAGATATTCTTCAGCTTGAATGGGCTGATCTGATTTGCGTAAAGAGTGCCAATAATTACGTTGAGGTTTATTATCAAAAAGCTGGTCAGCTGCAGAAAAAGCTCCTCCGCACGACGACTAAACGCATCCAGGCAGAACTGCCTCAGCTCAAACGCGTGCATCGCTCCTATCTCATCAATCCCCTGCACTTTGTAGAGTGGCGGAGCAAAAAGCAGATCGCTCTTACCCATCTGGAGGTACCTGTATCACAGAGCTATCAAGCTCAGCTAAAAGCGCTGACGCAAATTCGTCCCTAATACCCTACTATTCGCCCCTTTTTAAGGTTTGAAGGCATATCAATCGCCTGAACTTGATAAGTTTGGGAGATCAAAAGCTTACTTCCATGAAAAGATTTCTCATTATCTCCTTACTTCTATTTCCCCTTTCACTAAGCAGCTTTGCCCAAAAGGAGGAAATCCAATATCCAGCGCTGGCCAAAGAGTTGATACAAATGCGAGCGGTGGATCAAAAGTATCGCATCAGATACGGCAAGATGATCCAAAAGGGCAAAAGAGGCACCGAAAAGTTTAAGAAGCTGGTCTACAAACTGATCGATATAGACAGAAGTAATACGGCTCGGATGCAAGAGATCGTGGCGCAATACGGCTGGCCTACCTACGACAAAGTCGGACGCAGAGGCAGCAATGCCGCCTGGATTTTAGTTCAGCACGCAGATCGCAATCCCGTTTTTCAAATCCAATGCCTACCGCTACTCAAAGCCGCCGTAGATGAGGCGCAGGCTTCCACCGTGGATTATGCTTATCTATACGATCGAGTGCAGCTAGCACAAGGCTATAAGCAAAAATACGCGACTCAGAGTACTACTCATCCTGAGAATGATCAGCCTTTTTTCCAACCGATAGAAGATGAAGTCAATGTGCAAAAAAATCGCGAGGCCATGGGCCTCAAACGTACAGTATTAGAATACGCCGAATCACTGGGCATCCCTTATAGCATTCCCACCCCAGCGGAGGCCAAGCAAAAGGATCATACTTTTTCCGTTGTTTATGCCACATCTATCCAAGAAGCTAAGGCTGCTATCAAAAAGGGAGATTATCAGACTGCGGCTGAAAATTATATCATTGCTACCTCCTGCGACGGCTATACCCAAATGGAGGATTATGTGGAGGCGGCACGAGCGATGGCGTTAGCTCAACATGAAAAGAGTCATCGTGGCTTTTCTTATTTGATTAAGGCCGGTTTGAGAGGTTGGGAAGGTATTTTTGAGGTCGATAATAATCCCGAATTCGCCTATCTAAAAGAAGCGAGTCCTAAAAACTGGCAGGACCTCATGATAGTAGTTGAGGAGCTCAAAAAAGCCCAAGACTAGCAACCGGATTCATTACAAATGAGGAGCATTCGAGCGATTTTAGCGCTATCGACGAATGGTAATATGTGACGATG
>CAZHOC010000303.1:0-2260 GCA_964534295.1 uncultured Bacteroidia bacterium
TCATTTGCATCTCAAATAAAAAACTGACCTGGTTGGTTGTCGAAGGCATGGAAAGTCGCGATATCCCCGCCTATGGAGCGATTTGGGATTCTTGATCTCAGCCCTCTTCCATCCTTTTCACCCTCATTTACAAAAATATTATGCAATTCATAAGTCTTGAAAAACAAGATCGGGTAGCTATTGTCCGACTGGAACGTAAGCAAGCCCGCAACGCCCTCAATAGTGCGACCATGCAGGAGATGGTCGACCTTAGTACCCAACTAGACCTTGATCCTGAGATTGGTTGTATCGTGATCACTAGCGCTAAGCCGGACTTTTTCTGTGCCGGTGCAGATATCAAAGAGATGTCCAGCAAATCTTATGTGGACATGTTACAAGAAGATTATTTCGCTGGTTGGGAAGCCTTTGCAGACATCCGCACTCCCAAGATTGCCGCCGTTAGTGGTTATGCATTTGGAGGAGGCTGCGAGCTCGCCATGATGTGTGATATCATTTATGCTGCGCAGAACGCTCAGTTTGGCCAGCCTGAAATCAAACTAGGCGTCATTCCTGGTATTGGCGGTACTCAGCGACTCACCCGCCTCATCGGCAAGGCTAAAGCTATGGAGATGATCCTTACGGGTAATAGCGTTTCTGCCTCCGAAGCGGAAGCTATGGGCCTGGTAGCCCATGTTTTCAGTGCCGAAGAGCTGCTTCCTTCTGTATTAAGCATTGCTCACCAGATAGCCACCTTTAGCCCTCATGCCGTGCAAATGGCAAAGGAACTGGTCAACCAGACCGATCAACTAAATCTAAGTGAAGGGATTCGCTACGAAAGAAGATTGTTTCACGGTCTTTTTGCGACTCCCAATCAAAAAGAAGGCATGACTGCCTTCATCGAAAAACGTAGCCCTCAATTCACCTATTAATTCACTCTTGACAAATACTAATAAAATGAAAAAGTTAATCGTATTACTCGCTCTCATCAATTTCTTGTTCCTCGCTCAAGCCCAAGAGCTTTCCTTAGCAAGCCTTGATCCGGCCAAATTACTGCCTACCTCTGAACTCTATTCTTTAGCTATGCCTATGGCCGTAGAGGTTTTTCCTTCAGACTCTCTAATCGCAGATAGTACCGCTGAAGAAAAGAAGCCACTCCCTCCAGGCACCTTTGCTGTCAACATTTTACATAACAGTTTCGCTGGCATTCATCCCGCGGTTTTTGGTAGCATTCCTACTTACAAAAAGTTTTCTATCTCTTATTACGGAGTGTTTTGGAGTAATCCAGCCTTTGGTAACCCTTCCTCGGGTAACGATTTTTGGTTTGAACATGGAGCAGGAATAGCTTTCACAGCCTTAAAACAAAAGCTGTTGATCAATCCTTCTATTGGATTTGCGCATGGAAAACTGCTCTCTGGACATGAGTCGACCGTCGTCGGAGATGGTATTATCCCCAGTGTATTTATGCATTATGGCCAAGGAAAATTTTCCGCAGACTTTTACTTCGCCTATTACAAATCGCTGCGCCAAGGGCCAAATGCTTCGGCTGACTTTATCTTCAATTGGGTCAATCCTAGCATAAGTCTCAACAAATATTTTAGCCTAGGATTGTACTATGAGCAGTTTGTCAATACACGTACGGGCGAAGATGGTGGCTTCACCAGCATCAACCAATGGTTGGGTGGATCGATAAGATTTTCTGCTGGAAACGGCCCCTCTTTCATGGTCGCCGGAGGAAAGAATTTCAGTGGAGGAGGGGGGCAGGATTTTCACAAAATCTCCGCTTCCTTCCCGATAAAATAGGATGCTGATTAGTTAATTTAGCCCTCCAACAACTCCTTGACCCTCTTTTCGACTATCTTTTCGCGATTCGCTTTACGAAAGTCGAGACTACCTTGGATGCGTTGGAGGGAATTTTGCAACTGCTGGATCTCTCCGCTCTTTTGTTCGTAGGCCTCGCTCTTTTGCAGTAGGCGTAATTGATTCTTAAGATTAGCTACTTCAGCTTCCTTTTGGCGGATGCTAAGGTCAAATTGCTCATAGAGATTGTCCCGAATCTTTTGCGTTAGGGCGGCTTGCCTGGCTGGAGTAGACAGCTCATAAGCCTCTAGCAAATTGCTGAGTTCACCTTGCTTGATTTCTAGCTGATATGTCAGGGTAGTCCGCATATTAGCAGCTGAGCCGCTTTCACGCGTCTTGTCCCCCTTGGGAGGCTGCGCTTGCGTTTGCAAGAGTAAAAGCAAGCAAAATAGAGGAAAGAGTAAAAGTTGCTTCATAGTCTAGG
>CAZHOC010000303.1:2280-6463 GCA_964534295.1 uncultured Bacteroidia bacterium
TTTCAAAATAGCTGCCTCAACACGGATATACAAGCAAGAATGATTACATATCCAACTAACGCAGCTTAGGCTGCGAAGATTGTATCAAAGCTTCATTTTTGCCCAGCTGTGGATAATTCTATCTCTTAAATCAAATCTAAAGGTGAAGCAATTTTCAGAGGAGTGTCTGAAATAAAGCCTTCTCCAAAAGTTGCGCCTACCAAATGACCCATATGTCTGGCCCTAGCTTCTAGAAAATCCCAAAAGTCTTTGCTGGAAATATAAGTCTTCGGCTCTTTACTATTTGGATCAAAAAACTGAGAGGCAAAGGCTTTGATCGAGGCGATTTTGGTATCGTAAAAGGGGGTGATATCCACGACAAAGCTTGGCTCGATATGATGATCTTGGATATAATAAAAAATCCTTTTGGGACGATAGGCTTCTTGTGGGTTTCCGCCTTCGTCGAACGTTTCTATCCGGCGCAAGCCGCTTAAGAAAAAGGATTCTCTAATCAAGCTAGAGCCTCGCCCATGGTCAGGGTGGCGATCAAATGGAGCATTGCCAATGACGATTTCTGGTCTGAATTTCCGGATCTTCTTGAGTACTTCAATCTTGTGCTCCTCATCGTTTTTGAAAAAGCCATCTCTAAAGCGAAGGTTTTCACGTACCGTCAAGCCTAAAATCTCAGAAGAAGCAGCGGCTTCTTTATCTCTAAGTTCTGCGGAACCACGTGAACCTAGTTCCCCTCTCGTCAGATCTACGATTCCTACCTTCTTACCTTCAGATACTAATTTAGCGATGGTGCCTGAACAGGCTAGTTCGGCGTCGTCTGGATGTGCTGCAAAGATGAGTACATCTAATTTCATAAGCGTTGAATAGAGTTGGATTTTCCTTTACTGAACGAGGATCTTTTCGGTGAAGAGCTCTTGCTCACCCTCAAAAATGTGTTGCCAGAGATAGAGTCCCTGGGGCAAATCAGCTGGTAGTTTGATCTCGATGCTATCCATGGGACGGTTAAATCGGTATTCTGTCACAACATTCCCTTGTATATCTAATAGTCTTCCTAGGTATTCTCGCTTATTGGAGATAAGCGTTCCCCGAAGGGATAACACTTGACCAGCACTTACCGGATTGGGATAAAGGGCAACTTTAGGAGTTTCTAAACTAGTAGATTCAATATTTGCGGGTAGCGAAACCCCTAATTGAAATTCAGGCCGGATCATCAAAGCACCTTCTATCCCAAGTGGTTTCCAAACACCGGAAGAGTCGAACCAAATAAGGTTGTTTTCTATGTTATTTCTATCCCAACCAAGTCCGATTGGCTCGCTACTGATTTGGACTAAGCCAACCCAAAACGAATCTTTGACGGCTACGGGATTGCTCAAAACGTAGCGCTGAAAGTGGTTACTCTCATTTCCGTATTCGATTCTAGAACCGCCGATTTGCTGAATTAATATAGAATCAGGATGAGGATCTTTCCAGATGGTAAGTCGGAAGGAGGCCTCCTCCATATAGGTTAATTGAGTAGTGATCGGGTTGTAATTGACAGTGGGCACGAAGCTAATCCAAACCGCTTGAATCGAATCCTCCATGGGACTGTAAAAAGCGTTGGCTACCCCCCAAGGTTTATTGATGCCAAAACTGTTCTCTGCAACACCATCATCATAAGCAAATATAGAATCAACTCTGTATTGACGTTTGAGATTATTATTTGAGCTAATAGCGTCATCGTCAGGCAATTGAATATCCAACTCAATCACACCTGGGGTAGAAAGAAATGGAGGCGAAAAGGCGCTATAAACACCGGTTTGGATGGACTGCCCATTAAGGGGGACAACCACTGACTGAGTGGTAAAGCCACTAAATACATTCCCACCAACAGGATCGCTGATGCTCACCTCCGTGGTGGTAGGATAATTATTAGTGCTAAGATTACGGTATTTGAGATTGAAGCCTTGAGTAGCGCTCCCATTTGCCCCTAATTGTTGCAGCGGGATAGCGGTAAACTTGCCAATTGGGCCTCGCTCAATTTCAATAGGAGCATAATCATCGAAAAGGGTATCGTTGGCAAAGCGGCCTGGCGCTAAGTAGACGTAATCTAGATGCCATAGATCGAGTTGACCGTTCTGGGAACCAGTACTCTCAAATATCATCTGAAAGCGCGTCTGAAAATAGTCTGCCTGATCAATGGGAATGCTGATTTGCTCAAAACCATGAAGATCGCTACCCCCGCGGGCGTAAACTTCTTCTTCAATTCCTAAATCGGGAACGCGGAAGTAAACAAAGAAGGAATCATTGATCTCAGGGGCATCGCCTCGACCTTGTGGCTGAAGGGCAAAACTAAGCCATAGATTGTCTGAGGGACCAAAGTTGGTCAGATCGATATAGTGGGATACTAATTGATCACACAGACCCCGTGAGAGATTCTCGGTATCATATGGCTCATTGAATCGGTTGTTGCCATCAAAGCTAATCACCCCATAAGTAGGAGGATTGACCCCTAGCGATTGATTGACTAAGGGCGCATCGAAATTGGAGCTGCTAATAAACCAGCGATTACTATCTGGCAGTGGCCCTTCGTAGCCAAAATCATCGAAAAAAGGCGAATTAACGGAAATGCTAAGGGTATCTGGTTCGTTGGCTCGTGTTTGGCTTTGGGAGTGTTGGCGCACTCCTTGGCGATAGGGCCAGTCTTCATCCCCTTGGGGAACGATAGGACTCTGCGCTATTGCTGGGAGGCAAAAAACGAGGCTTAACAGAAGACAGAGGGAAGCATTTTTCATTTGAAGAGAGTTCGGGTTTCGACGCTAAACTGCCGAAATTAGCAAAAAGCTATTTATCGAAAAATGGCTTTTTAGATTCCCCCTTACTGGAAAATTCTGAAAATATCGTTTCCAAAAATCACAATCATAAGCCCGAGAATCAGTACCATACCGATTTGCTGAGCAATAATACGGACCTTTGTAGAAGGTTCTTTGCGCGTAATTGCTTCAATTAGCAGAAAAACTACGTGTCCACCATCCAAAGCTGGGATTGGCAAAATATTGACCAACGCTAGGATCATGCTGAGCATGGCTGTCAATTCTAGGAACTTAACCATACCTCCTACTTCGAAGGCCAATAGGTATTGCTTTGCAATCTGAATCGGCCCCATGACTGATTTCCCTTTATCGATACCTTTACGAGTAAAGAGATTGGTAAGTCCTTGGGCGTTTGCCGTAAGGAAGCCAAATGCCTTTTTTACCCCTGGTACGAAAGCACCAAAGAAGCTGTATTCAACTTTTTTGTAGCGGACATCAGCTTGGACGCCGAGATGGCCTTTATGGTTGGGAGTAACTGGGATACTGAGTGAATCTCCCTCTCTGATGAGGTGAACCGTGATCGGGCTTGCATCATGATCTGCAACGTATTCTTGCAATTCAGAAAACCAAGTAACCTTGGTACTATCAAGCATATATACCAAGTCCCCATCCTTGAGACCCGCCAAAACTGCAGGTAAGGTATCCACTAAGGTCTCAGCGTAGGTGTTTTGGTCGACATTGCGACCAAGTTTAATCCTGCTTAAGGAGCGGTTATGGAAAAGAAAAGGAAACTTGCCTCCTCCGCTAAAGTAATTTTGAATATTACCAGGAACTTCGATGCGTAGCTCTTTCCCGTCGCGTTCCACGATGTAGTGGGCATCATCAGCAATCAAGCGTTTACGATCCTGATAGTCTTCAAAGTGAGGGAAAACCTCTCCGTTCATGGAGATGAGTTTATCGCCAGTACGGAATCCCAGAAAGTGACCTAAAGTCTCAAGGGTATCAATTTTTACCCCTTCGTCGGTAGAATCACTAACCACCTGGTATTCATAAGTTTCGATACCATATTTTACCTCTTCCATCGGAAGATAGCGGTCGCCAAAGCTAAATTTGAAGCCCCAGAAAATAGCTACTCCGAGGATGACGTTCATAATTACACCACCAGTCATTACGATTAAGCGTTGCCAGACTGGCTTAGCCCTAAACTCATAAGGTTCAGGAACTTCGTTTAGGTGCTCAGTATCCAAGGACTCGTCAATAATACCAGAGATTTTGACGAATCCACCCAATGGGATGGCACCAAACATATATTCTGTCTCACCTTTGGTGAAACTAAAAAGTTTAGGAGGGAAACCGATTGCGAAGGTCTCATCCCAATGAACAAATGAACATGATCAGGCATG
>CAZHOC010000304.1:0-6443 GCA_964534295.1 uncultured Bacteroidia bacterium
GCTGGTCAAACCATGGTACTTTCTGATAGGCGGTAAAATCCCAACGTTTATAGGCTGCGGTATAAGAATCTAACTCATCATAAGTTCTATTGATGCCGACCAAGACATTGTCTGTATACACATATGATAGGCGGGCAGAAAAACCACCCACATCATAACCTATGGTAAAATTGAAGATATCATCAGGCTGATTGGGCATTCGACCACTTCGGGTAGAGTCAACAAATACTGTTTGAGCAAATGGGCCGGTTCCTTGCTTAACTGATGTCTGGAAGGGATAACTCGTGGCAGAGTTGATCTTCGTATAATTGATATTTAGGACAAAGCCTTTAAGAAAGGACGGCAAATAATAAAAATGAGTCTGCCAATCGAGCTCAAATCCTCTTACCACAGTAGTTGCATCTAAATTGATCCAAGTACTGACTGTAGTTTGCTGGGTAGGAGTAAGTTCAAATCTATTGTTGATTTTATCCGAATCTTTGGTTCGAAACTCAGATGCAACAATGAGGTTATCGATCTCCTTGTAAAATACTCCAGCGGTAAATAATCCGATACGATTTTTAAATACTGAAGCATAGACATCGAAGTTTTGTGCTATCGCTGGCTGTAGGTCAGGATTTCCTAAATCCAAGTCAGGACCACTGTAGGAATCATAATATATGTAGGGTGATACCGCTCGGTAATCAGGATATATGATACTTTGGGTACTTGCGAAACGGATATCAAACCAATCAGTCGGTTTCACCCGGACATGCATCTGTGGGAACCAATTTTCACCAATAATCCCATCTTCAAATAAGGGCTCCGTCCTAAAATCTTCGATGAGCTGACCAAACCTTTCCGTAAAGGACGAATTATAAATGATATTAAAGTTTTCATACCGGATGCCCGGGAACAACGTAACATATTTGCCAATGTTTACTTCCGCCGAAGCATAAAAGGCATAGAGATTTCTCTCATATGTATAGTCATACTGTGCTGATTCTTTGAGGTCATTGACATAGTACCCATTTTCTCGGGCCAACTCCACATATCGATTCATCTTCGAGATATCAGACTTATAGAAGAAATTATCTGTCCCGAAATCACCTGCTAAGAAATCCCCCACATCGTAATTAGGTTCTTCGAACAAAAAAGCTCTAATCCCAAGGTTCCTATCTACATTTTCCAAACCGAGATCTGTCCAAAGAGAATCTTTCACTAAGCTGATGAACTGTTCCCCTAATTCATTTCGATCTGGGTCAGTTGCATTTTGTGTTTCATCATTATCTCTAAAGTTGCGGACATACTTACCACCCAATTTTATTTTACCCGAAATGCCTTTAGAAATGCTAAAGGGGATATTAAAATTTAGCATTGCCTCCTGAGCCTGCTCGGTAACATCCCGTTCCAAAGTTTGAAATCTCGTAACTCGCTTAACATCCGTTCCCTCAAGAACCTCAGCCGCATTTAACAACTCACTCGGGGATACAATCTTGGGGTCTTCCAACGTTGGAGTGGTAAAACCAGATGCGTTTTGAGCAATGGCAACGGTCATTCTGGTATCAAAAGGGACATTCTGACTTGAAACAGAATTGGAAACCGAGAAGTCCATGCTAAAGAATGAAAAATCAAATTCCCCCTGGATAGCATTGCTGATTACCGTATTGCTAAGCTCACTACTCCTGCCATAAGCTGTCCATTGGTTTCCAATAAGTGAGAGAGAATTTTGTTGCTCTATCTGATCTTGATGGAGATTACTTATAAAATTATTCATGATGATAGAGCCATTTGCAAATTGGTAGTCAAACACCAATGAACCACCTACTCTTTGTCTATTGGTAACTCTATCACTTATGGTCACACGATCGAGGTCAATGGGAATAAAACCTGCGATCACAGAATCTTCTTCATTTAATGCATATCCAGCACTTAGCACATCTGAGCTCCGATTGAAATTATCCAAGAAGCCAGATACCTGGACTCCAAGTTTATTGTTAAAAATTCGTTTGCTGAGAAAACCCGTTGCTCGGTAATTACCATAGGCATTTGCCAATGAGCCATAGCCCCCCTGTAGAGAAAAATTTGCTTGTAAACTATCTGCAGCCTTCCCGATTTTTAGGTTAACGGTTCCTCCCACGGCATCAGCGTCCATATCTGCAGTCAAAGCTTTAGTTACTTCAATACCACTCAGGATATTAGGGGCAATCATATTCAAATCGACACTACGATTATTACGATCAGTGGATTGCATCCGCACTCCATTTACCATCGTAACATTGTACTGGGGGGATATACCCCGAACAGCGACTTTTTGCCCCTCTCCCCCACTCCTGATGAGTGATACGCCGGGAAGCCTAGACACTGATTCAGCTGCATTGACATCTGGCACATCTCTTATTCGATCTGCGGAGACGACATTTTTGATGGTATTAGAGGCTAGTTGCTCATTAATGGCAGCTATTTGTCCAGAAGCCTGAGCCGAGATTACCACCTCTTGACCTTGCACACCGACATACTCTAATCCAATGTTGACTTCAAGGCTCTCCCCTTCCCCAACAGTAACTGAGGTTGTATTCTCCAAATAACCAATATAGGTGGCAATCAATTGGTAATCTCCCGCAGGAATTTGTCGGATCGTAAATTGGCCTTCCTCATTGGTAGAAGCGCCAAGACTAGTTCCATCTAATCGCACATTTGCAAAGGGAATTTTTTTACCGGAAGCTTTGTCAATAACAATGCCTGATATCTTACTTAATTCGGCCTTAATGCCTCGAGAATTTGGCTGTCCAGCTATTAGCTGTTCTGCCTGAAGGATAACATTATTTAGATTGGCAATGGTATCATTTGTGTTTTTCTGTACACTCAGATATTCACTCTCCTCTAGTTTTTGGATTTGTTCATACTTGCGAGCCAATCTCCTAACTCGTCTTTGACTAGCCTTATCCTCTTTATAAATGACATAATAGTTATCAGTAAGCTGTTTATACCGCAAACCGGTCTTGTCTAGAGCACGGTTTACCGCAGACTCCAATTCCTCTCCCTCCCTAAATTCGAAGTTAATGTCGATTTTGGATAGCAATCTTGAATTATAGGTGATGATCACCTGATACTTTTCGCTGATCTGATCCAATACCTCACTCAGAGACTGTTTCTGATAATCGATAACACTGGCATGCAGCGGAGCGATCAACATCCAACAGAAAAAAGTAAGCAGCCATGATTTTTTTAAAAATCGCCCATTTAGTAGTCCTTCTTTCATAGCACAAGGAATTAGTAGTAGTAATAGTAGTAGCAGCTGTTATTGAGGAGGAGGTATTATTTTGCTTTTTGGTCAATGAAATACCTATTCCCCTCAGCTCGAATCTGGATCCCATATACCTCACTCAAGGTTTGTAGCATAACCTCTAAGTCTTTGATGGGAACTCCGCCAGAAATGCTCTCTTCTTTGAGCGCCTCGGATTGAAGCACAAAATGAATCCCATAGATATCTTCTATCTCATATAAGGCGAGAGGCAAGGGCGTATCATTAAAAATTAAGGTTCCTTCCTTCCAGGAAGCGTTTTCAAGTGCCGAGGCATTTTTCCGTTTTTCCTTCAGCTTGTTTTGCTTCTTTGAAAAGGAAATCAAATCGCCCGGATTCATTTCAATGACTTCTCTACCGGGCTTATCTACCTTAAGTCTTACTTTGCCATTTTCTAGAAAAACTTTAGTCTGGTCATTCCTAGTATTAACATTGAATGATGTTCCCAACACATTGACTGTCAAGTCTTGAGTCAATACTTGAAAATCAGCTTTGGTTTCTGGAATCTTTTTGACTTCAAAAAAAGCTTCTCCATCCAACCAGACTTTGCGAGGATCGCTGCTGTGGTATCTCAGGCTTGAATTGGCATTTAAGCTAACCTTAGAGCCATCTGGTAAATAGGTTTCCAGTTGCTGACCATAAGTAGTAGTCAGCAGGATTTCTGTGTGGTAAAAAAGCTGGTAGTAAGCAAAGCTAGAGACAAGCAGAAAGGCGGCTATCGAGGCTGCAAATTGCCAAGATCTCCAAAATTTGACCTTAGGGGACTCAAGTGATTGCACTTTTCCCAGATCGTTTTCTCCTAATCGATTCATCAATCGATCCAAAGATCTCTGACTATCTATAGGATCAACCGCTATGTCTTTAAAAGGTATTCCTAGTAACAGGATTTTGGCTTCCTTTGCCAAATCCCAATGATGCGGATGATTGTTGAAATAGTACTCCCACTTTGAAGCATCTTTTTCATCCCTTTGCAAAGCCCAATTGATAAAACTTTGGTCTTCCAACCAAAGCTCAACTTGTTCTTTTTGCTCGTCGTTCAAATTCATTTATTTAAATACCAGCCAATAGTCATTCCCGCCATTTCAGATAGCCGGGCTATTTTGTAAGAAGGGTTCAGCCCCTTTTTATACTATTGTTATGTTAAAAAAATAAAAAGGCCTGCCTTATCGGGATACAGACCGATTAGGCAAAACCTATTATCAATAAGAAAGAGGTGGTGGCTCCAAACACTTTTTTAAGGCGTTTGTCCTTTCTAATCTTTTTCAAGGCCTGATAGAGCGTATTTAGGATAGTCTGATTAGCGACCCCCATGATTTCGGCAATTTCTTTGGTACGCAGCCCATTGTAGTAACGTAAATAAATTGCTTCTTTTTGACGCCAAGACAAGTCATTTAAAGCTTGGGCTAAGGCTTCTTGGATATGATCCTGACCATCCTTTTTTATGGACAAATCCTCACTTGAAAATTGAAAGTCAGTGAGAAAAGATAATTCTCGGCCGCCCTCTTTTAACCTTCTTTCCCTACCGAGCTTTTCTATGATTCGCCGCCTAAGCGATTGGAACAAATATGCTTTTACGTTTTTGACTTGCCCCAATCGTCCATAGGCTTCAAAAATGTAGATAAACAGTTCTTGTATGCATTCTTCAACTAAGTCAGGAGAGCTTGAAATACGTAAGCCATAGTGTTTGAGAAAATCATAATAGCGCAAAAAAAGCACCGATAATGCCTTTTTGTCGCCATCTTTGATCGCCGCAAATAATTCGACCTCACTCCACTCTTCCATATTTACCTATGCCTTGGAAATGCCAATAGGGACTATCTGCCTGTTTTCAACAGGCGATTTATTATCTAAGAAGGGCCAGGTCCTGTTTTATACTAGTGCTTTCAAAAAAAATAGGATTCCCACTCATTTAGTACTGCAGGACTCCAACTAGATTAGTAGTTGGCATTATTTCTTGAGTAGCCGCTTCGCGGAACGCTAGTCCCTAAACATTCATAACTGATTACTGATCAAAGCCCAGTAAAAACTGAAACAGATCTTCCGAGCTGCTAAGGCCTAGCTTCTTACGCAGCCGATAGCGGGCCGTTTTGACGCTGTCAGGAGAGATCCCAAGGATGGCGCTGATCTCTTTGGAAGAAAGATTGAGGCGAAGAAGCGCGATCAGTTTGAACTCGTTTTTGGTAAGTTCTGGATGTTGGCGATTGAGGCTTTGGATAAAGTTAGGATGAACACTTTCGAAATGCTTCCGAAAATCACTCCAATCCTTGTCGATCCGTAGAGCAGTATCAATTTGCTTGCTAAGTGCGTCTAGCTTAGCTCGATTATTAGGCTGAAGGTCTGATTTAAGGGTTTGCAAGTCCGATTTGAGAGAGGAGATCAACTCGTTTTTCTGAACAAAGTTAAAGGTGTAGGATACTAACTCCTGCTCTTTGGACTTGATGGTCTCCTCTAGCTCAAGGGTCTTATCGGCAGCGGCCTGTAGATCCTCTTGATTTTTTTCTAGTAGCTGATTTTTGCGCTGTAAGAGTCCCCAAGTAATGGCAATGACCGTAATCAGTCCTAATATGAGACTTACCTTGAGAAGATTATCCGCTTTGTTTTCCTGAATGAGCAGATCTAAGTTTTTCTGGGCAATCTCAAGTTCTCTTTCTTTTTCTTTGTAGGCCTGTTTGGCCTCCATATTGGCTATTATATTGGATTTCTCCTCATTAAACAGCTCTTCTTTGATGGCGACATAGCGTTCGGCGAAGCCGTAGGCCGCCTCAAAATCTTCTCTCTCAGTAGCTAAGTCTTTGTAAGTAGCATACACATCGCGCTGAATCTTCTTGAGCTTGAAGGAATCCGCAATCGCCATACTGGCTTGTAAATAAGTCTCAGATTGCTGCAAATCTCCTTTGCGTAAGTAGGCCAAACCTATCGCCTGAAAATGATCAGCTTGTCCTACTTGGTCGTTGCGCTTTTCACCAGCCTCCACTGCTAAAAGTAGATAGGAAATCGCCCCATTATAATCCTGTCGGGCCAAAGCGACCTTACCGAGTTTACCATTCGCCTCTGCTATGCCATAGAGAAAGTTGTTTTGCTTATGAATCTCTAGGGCCTTTTGCAGCTGCTGGTAGGCTTCCTCATAATCTTTTTTTTGGATAGAAAGATCTGCGATCTT
>CAZHOC010000305.1:0-6439 GCA_964534295.1 uncultured Bacteroidia bacterium
AACACTCGCTTTCAGCTAAATTCTGGTACTAATACAGGTACGGCTACCTTCCACGGTCCTAATAGTGTCAATTCTCGCTTCACTACTTTGAGTGGCAACAGCGACCGTGGATTTATTGTGGCTTACAACGAAAGTGGGGCCGAGCGTGCTTCAATCTTTACAGGTGCTTCTGGACCCGGTGTAGTGAGAACCAGAAGTTTAACCAATAGCTTCAACTTTGTCGCTACTAGCCATAGCAGCAGCACTGGGCACGGATACGCTTATGTAGCAGATATCAATGGTGATGTTGAAGCAGGGATGTTCGTCAATAATAGTTCTCAAGGCGTTTTATTTGCGGATCAGAAAAACTTCCGTATTCCTCATCCCGAGCAAGCAGGTAAAGAGATTTGGTATTGCAGCATTGAGGGACCTGAAGCCGCAGCTTATGCCCGCGGTACTGGTAAAATCGTCAATGGCAAAGCCACTATCAGTTTCCCGGATCACTTTAGCCTCGTTGCGAACCCAAGCACGCTTACGATCATCTTAACGCCTCTATCTGGCCAGTCCAAAGGGCTCGCCGTAGTCAAGAAAACCGCTGCTGGCTTCGAAGTAGAAGAACTCTTTGCTGGCCAAGGTAATTACGAATTTGACTGGGAGGTAAAAGGGGTGCGCAAAGGACATGAAAACTATCGCGTCATCCGTGATGCGAGTGAAATGATTGACCCAACGAGAGAAGACGAGGCCGCGGAGACCGAATAAATCCAAAACACCAGATTATGAGAAGAATCATTATATGTATGCTTTGGCTAGGGGGATTTTATTCCCTCTCGGCCCAAAGCCTCGAAAGACAAGTGATCGGGACTGTAGGCGGCTATTATGAAGGTTCACAAGTACGCCTATCCTATACTGGAGGAGAGGTGGCTACTGAGACGCTGCGCGGAACGATTACCCTGACCCAAGGTTTTCAACAGACCACCGAAGATGAGATAACAGCCATAGACCCCCAACAATTGATAGCAGTAGACTATCGGCTTTTTCCCAATCCAACCAACGGCCCTACGCAATTAGTCCTGAGCAGTGATCAGACGATAAGATTGCATTGGTCTTTGGTGGACGGCCTCGGCCGAACGCTTAGTCGAAGTGCGATGCCCATATCGCTAGTCGCTGGGCAAGAACAAGAACAAAAATTAGATCTCTCGGATCTTCCAGCGGGAATCTATCATGTCTTGCTCCGACCAGAAAATGGGCCACCAATTAGGGCGTTTCAAGTCGTCAAACGTTGAGCTCTAGTGATAGGCTAAGAGATCCATTTGACGCATAATCGAGGCAGATCCAAAGGAGACTTTGGGTCTGTTTTTGGCTTTTAATACCAGCAGATTTTCCTATTTATTTTTTAGGCTTTGCTTGCGATTTTGACTTCTAAGGAAATTTTAATGTCTAGTTCAGGACAACTGTGCAGTAGTTAAAAAATGTCCATTTCAAGCTGTTGAGGAAGGTTTTAGAAAATGAGCGAATTAAAAATTGTTTAATGATATTCGTAAATGATTCGACAAAATTAGGATTGAACAGCAATTTTTTACTTCCTTTGCGCCCGATTTTTACACTAGCAATCAGGAAGAAACCCGAATAGCTATGTCAATCGAACTTCTCTTAGAGAATCTTACCAATCCGGCCCTTCTTTTCTTCATTTTGGGAATTGTTTCTGTCCAGTTAAAGAGTGATCTGGAAATCCCCAAAAACTCCTCCAAATTCATTTCCCTCTATTTGTTGTTTTCTATTGGTTTCAAAGGAGGCCAAGAGTTAGCCCATAACAGCTTTACCTTTGATATCGTGGGGAGCGTGCTCTTTGGAGTGGTTATAGCGATCGTGATACCCCTTTATACTTTCTTCATCCTCAAGCGCCGCTTGACAGTAGAAAATGCCGGGGCCATTGCGGCGGCTTATGGATCGGTAAGCGCAGTAACCTTCGTAACGGCAGTTACCTTCTTAGAAATGCAAAACATCACTTTCGGCGGCCACATGGTCGCCGTTATGGCATTTATGGAGGCACCCGCGATTGTGGTAGGGGTGATTTTGATTAAGCGTTACTCCAACGGAGTCGCCAAAGGTCAGACGATGGGCCATATAGTCAAACACGCTCTGACCAACGGTAGTGTGTTATTGATCTTAGGTAGCCTCGTGATCGGATGGATCGCCAGCGAAAAACAAGCACAAGGAATCGAGCCCTTTACAACAGACATTTTCAAAGGTTTCTTGGCGATCTTCCTCCTCGATATGGGGATCATCAGTGGACGGGAATTGGTTTCTTTCTTCAAACAGGGAAAGTTTACTACTGCCTTCGCGATCTTGATCGCCTTATTCAACGGCTGCGTGATTTCTATCCTCTCAGGAGTGATTACCGATGATGTGGGCAATCGCTTCATGTTGGCAGTCTTAGGGGCAAGTGCTTCTTATATCGCGGTGCCGGCAGCGATGAAGATCGCCGTCCCCAAAGCCAATCCCGGTATCTATATACCCATGGCTTTGGCGATCACCTTTCCGGTCAATATTACCCTCGGCTTGCCCATTTATCTCTACTTGGTGCAAAATTTTTAAAAAGCTGTTGATTGAGCCTCGGCGGTCTACGACTAATGGGGCAAACAATCAAACATAGCTTTTTATATGAAACGCCTTATTTATCTCAGCTTATTGCTGATCAGTCTTATTAGTTTTTCGGCCTGTGAAAAGGTCCCTTTTGCTCCCGGAGATAAAATAGCCCCTGCCGTACCTACCTTTTCGATGGATCTCTTTGAGAGCAATCTCAAAGAAGCCCTCGACGGCAAAGCCGTAGGTTACGCCTTCACTATCGGTCTCAATGGCAAGCTCGAACGCTCCGCTGGTTATGGCTTTGCTCGTACCGATGCCGATGGCATCCCCCAAAGTATGAATATCGACCAGCGTACCTATATGGCCAGCGTCAGCAAAACCATCACTGCCGCCACTGCCATGAGTCTGATTGAGGAACTGGGCCTTAGCATTAACGATCCCGTAGCCCCCTATTTGCCTAGTCATTGGGACAAAGGTCCTGGCATCAACAATCTCACATTTACTGATTTATTGACCCATCGTAGTGGTCTGCCAGGCGAAGGGGCGAGCTACAATAGCCTCAAATCCTATATCGCCCAAGGCTTGGGACCTAAGACTTACGATTACGCCAATTCTAACTTCGCCCTCTTTCGCATTTTGATTCCTTATATGGAGGATGCCATCCCCGATGACTTGAGTTCGGATAGCATGATCGAGAGCATGACAGCAGACGAGTACGTCAATAGTGTCAACAAGCGCGTTTTGCAGCCCGCCAAAATAAGCAAGGCCTATTGCTATCCTGCTCGTGAGAGTGGAGCGCTATTGTATCGTCATCCTTATGATGGTTCTCAAGGTGGTAATCCTGGCAATCGCACCTTACTTTCAGGTGGTGGTGGCTGGTATCTCTCGGCCCGTGAAGTAGGTAGCTTTATCGCTTATCTCGAGTTTACAGAGGATATTATCAATGAAGACACTCGCCTGCAAATGAAGGAAAACTTCCTCGGCTATGAAGAAGGTGCCTCAACCTCTAATGCCAATGATCACGGTACTTATCTCATGAAAAATGGTGGCTTCAGCATCGATAGCCAGAGTCCCAGTCGCGGAGTAGTTACTTGTATCGCAGACTTTCCCAATGGCGTCCAAGTAGCCTTGATTATCAATTCCCGCAATAGCGAACCCAATGGTTCTCCGACCAAGCATCCGCACGTTTATACCTTAATGCGCGATGCCTTCGACAATGCATTTGAATAAAGAAAATAGGTTTTTGTAAAGGGAATGAGAGTGGAGAAGAAATTCTCGCTCTCATTTTTGGGTTTAGAGATTATCTCTCACTTAAGATCCCTGCTCGATGAATTCGCTAAGGCTCATTCATTCGGCTGGGATGACGGTTTGGGGAAATTTAGCCTTTGGCTCAGAAAAAAGCTGTCATGCCGGAATGCGAGGTACGAGTATATCCGGTATCTTTTTTTCGTTTACTGCTTCGCAGAACGCTTGTCTTTAAGGTGCGGCATGCATGCGCGCACCTACATGGTTTCCCCATTTGTCACTTTGAGCTTGTCGAAAGGCCTCGGAGTATTATCTACTGCTTCGCAGAACGCTCACCTCTAACCTTCGGTTGCGACAAGGCACTGCCCTTTCGCAGCAGGGATAATCGTTCCGCGTCCCGAAAGCTTTCGGGAATAAACCCAAACCAAAAACTAGCCGTGAATCTCGCCGCTCTTGCCGTACCGCATGATGACTTCCCCTTCGTATTCGAGGAATTCATGCCAGCGCTTATCTACATCGATATTGGGGCAGTATTTGCGGGCAAGCGTGATAAACATGGTATAATGTCTCGCCTCAGATACCATGAGTTTGTAGTAAAACTTGGAGAGCTCCTCGTCTTTGATGTTTTCGGACATCACTTTGAAACGTTCGCAGGAACGCGCTTCGATCATGGCCGCAAATAAGAGGCGATCGCAAAGGGTTTCTTCCCGCCCACGTCCTTTAATGCGAATAAATTTGAGCAATTCGTTGACGTAGGAGTCCTTGCGTTCCCGGCCGAGGGTATAACCGCGCTCTACGATCAGGCGGTGCACCATCTTGAAGTGTCCCATTTCCTCTTGGGCCAACTCGGCCATTTGGGCGACAATCTCCTCGTACTCAGGGTAAAGGACGATAAAAGAGATGGCAGAGGAAGCGGCTTTTTGCTCGCAATAGGCATGGTCGGTAAGGATGTCCTCGATATTGCCTTCGACTATATGCTTGACCCAAGTGGGATCGGTCTTCATTTTGAGGCGAAATGCACTCATAAAAGCTTGCTTTGAGATGGTGGAGGCGTTCCATGACATGGAACGCTAAAACGACTCTACAAAGGTAAAAAAAAGAAAGAGGGACTAAAAAGTCCCCCTTCATTAATCCTATTTTAAAAGCAATCGTATGCTATTTTTTGCCGCCAAACATGTTGCCGAGCATGCCACCGATATCGTCAAGTGCGCTACCGTCGCCATCTTTGTCTAGGAAATTGTTGAGCATGTTGATAGCCATGCCGCCCATACCTGAGTCGTTAGAAGCTTGGTTGCGTGCGCCCATTAGGATGTTTACGATACCGCTTGCGTCGAGTCCTTGAGACTGCTTTTGCTTGCCTAGGTATCCCATTACTACGGGAGCGAGATTTTCGAGTAGAGAACCTGCTTGGCTTGGGTTTAGGTTTGTCATTTGGCTCAAGCCTGCTTCTGCAGTGCCGCGATTGTTGCCAAATACGTGGCCTAAGATCGCACCACCAGGACCATTGTCAGCGCTACCGAGGAAGCTACCGAGATTGTCCAAAATACTGCCATCGTGATCTTTTGCGAGTGCGTTGTCTAGAGATTGTGCGCCTTGAGGAGTCTGAGCGTTTTTGGCCATGGCACCCATGATCATAGGGAGGGCAGCACCAATTGCGCTAGAAACTTGACCTTTATCTACACCTAACTGTTGGCTTAGGTTATCCAGGTTACCACCTGACATTTGTTGCATGATTTGTCCGAGTACGTCCATCTGCTTAATCTTAAGTTTTAGGGTTAAAAAAATTTGTGTTTCGAAATTATGATGAAACTTATCGCAAGGGGTCACAATCAATTTAAAATTTCCCTGCCTTTTTCACTAATTTTCCGCCATGATTGATTACCCGATCAAAATTGGCGACCAAAGCCTCGAACAACTCAAAGCCCATCTCGAATCGGAAGACTTTTCGCAAGTCATGGTGATCGCGGACGAAAACACAGCCGAGCACTGTTATCCGATCTTGCAGCCATTTCTCCCCATGCATTATCTCTGCAAAGTGCCGGCGGGGGAGACGCATAAAAACCTGGGCAGCTGTATCTATATCTGGCAGCAAATGACCAATGCCGCTTTTGACCGCAAAGGCCTTATCCTCAACTTGGGTGGTGGGGTAATCGGCGACATGGGTGGCTTTGTGGCTGGAACCTATAAAAGAGGCATTCGCTTTATTCAGATTCCAACTACCCTGCTTTCTCAAGTAGATGCGAGTGTAGGCGGGAAGTTGGGCATCGACTTTCAAGGTTTTAAAAACCACATCGGTTTGTTCCGGGAACCGGAAGGCGTCTACATCTATCCTGGCTTTTTGAATACCCTCTCAAAAAAGGAGCTGCACTCTGGTTTTGCCGAAGTCTTTAAGCATCATCTCATCGCAGACGCAACGGCCTGGCATGATCTTAAACTTCTGAGCAGCCTCAAAGGGGTAGATATGGCCGCTTTGATTGACCATAGCGTTAAGATCAAAGCCAAGATCGTAAAAGAAGATCCTTTTGAGCATGGTGCACGTAAGGCCTTGAATTTTGGGCATACCATCGGGCATGCCGTGGAGAGTTATTTTCTCGAAAAAGAAACGCCTTTATTGCATGGTGAAGCCATT
>CAZHOC010000306.1:0-6424 GCA_964534295.1 uncultured Bacteroidia bacterium
ACCACAACCCGCCACATCTTGTAGTGTATCATACACTAGCTGGCTATTGGTATAAGTAGTCCCAAGTAAAAATATGCTATCACAAGCTTGCAGAGAAACGAGAGAATCTTGTGGCTGAGCGATGGTCAAATCCAGTGTTACCAAACTATCACAGCCTCTTTGGTTGATAAATGTTTGGGTGTAGGTACCGCTAGAATCGTAATTCACCCCATTGAAGCTAATGCTACTACAGGCGCTTAAAACAAAACTGGTATCGGTAGGGCCACATTGATCTAAGGCAAGGAGAAAGCCATCCGCAAGGCCTAATGAGGGAGGAGCAAATATGCCATTTGAAGGGTCCAAGTCAGGCACACCATTAAAATATCCCGAGATCAACAACTCTTGATTGCCGCCCAAGCGGGCTCTATTGATCCTAAGATCCCCGTTTGCAGTGAAGTTCAGCAAGTCCAAAAAATTTCCAGTGGAGTCTAATTGTAAAACAAAACCATCAATTTGATTCGCAGTCAATATTGAGCTATTAGGACCTGGATCAAAATCCACTGTTCCACCGTATTCACCTGAAAAATAAATTGAGTTAAGCAGGCCGGGGGAAAGTGTATGATTCTGCACTACACCTGAAGGACCTTGGGTTTCTAATAATACGCTCCATTCATAACTGCCAAGGGTGTCAAGTTTTATTAAGAAAGTTTGGAAATAATTTGAATTCTGCGCGAGAATAGCAGTACCCACACCAGGGTCAGCATCTAGGTCTCCCAGATAGTAAGTCCCTGAAACAAAAATATTTTGGGCTTCATCTACCATTAAACTCAACATCCTTATCTCCGCTGAGCCCGTAAAATGCTTTACCCAAACCGCATTTCCATTGGGACTGATTTTTTGCAAATAAGCATCATCAGTAAAACCTCCATTACTATTGGTGGGAGATGTCAAGACCATTGGTGGGCCACCCGGATTAAAGTCTAGCGTACCACTAAAAAAGCCATTAATATAAACGTTAGCACTATCGTCTACGGCTAAACCAAAAATCCTATCCTGACCTGAATTACCAAAAGATCTCTCCCAAAGAAAGTTACCGCTTGCATCTAGCTTAACAGTAAAGACATCAAAATTGCCAGAAACCAAATTGGTACCCGATCCTGGATCCAAATCTATGGTTCCGATAAATTCACCAGCAATAAGGATATTTCCTTGAAAATCCAGCTCTAATAAATAAGCATACGATTTCCCTCCGCTACTAATTGGTGGAAAAGTCTTAGCCCACTGAAAATTTCCGGCGGTATCCATCTTCACGATGTGAGATGCCGAAGAAAAAGAAGTAGTAGAGGAAAAAAGTGTCCCTGGGCCTGGATCAAGATCAATAGAACCATTGAAATAGCCAGTAATAAAGATATTACCCTGTCCATCTAGCTCCAGGTCCCTATTGACCATCCAAAAACTAAAAGAAAATGGCCGATCCCACCATCTTGCCCATAATAGATCGCCTGAAGGAGAAAACTTTAAGAGCGCGGAGCCTTCCGCACCAACTGGGGTAAAAAGCTGTACACTTGGATCTGGGTCTAAATCTACTTGATCGGTAAATGCACTCAGAGCATAAATATTGCCATTGTCATCTACTTTAAATTCCTCAATGTTTTCAAATTGCGAGCTACCTATTATGCTCGCCCAATCTAGATTTTGGGCAAGCAGACTGTTGCCAAAGCCAAAGCATAATAAAAGAAAAAGTATTGTAGACTGAGTTTTCATACTATTAGTTTTTAGACTTAGACACCATGAAAGCGTTGATCTAAACAAAGATGAGAATGTAAACTCAGGAGGGTAGCTATCTAGTCCTATTAGGATAGCACAAAAAAAATTGCCCCACCGAGGTGGAGCAATTTTTTCATTATCTAACCAAAAGGAATTTATCGTTAATTCCGGCTAGCGGAACTGACTTTCGGAGGTGTGAGGATCATTAGGGGAGAACGGAAATCGCATCTTCCATGCGGATTTCTGTTTGGGTCTCAGCTTGAGTCTCAAAAGTCTCTGGTAGAGATCTTAAGACGGCTAAACTCCCCGCCAGGGCCAGGACTAATAAACTGGCACCGATTACTTGCTGAATGATTCTCTTTTTCATTGTGATTATTGAATTGATTACATTCTAATTTACGGCTTTCTCCTCAAATGTTTAAGGTATTTCCTGCCCTCTTAGCAAGCGTGTCTCTGGACTCCAAAAGCGTGGTTGAAGTGTTGATTTGTTGATTTGTTGATTTGTTGATTTGTTGATTTGTTGATTCAAACATTCCACAAATTGATCACTCAACAAATTAATTTAGTTTATCCCCAAAGCTGGTTGTCAAACCGATGCCCAAAACGTGCTTAAACTGCATGCCTACTTCAGCGCCATCAACTTGGATATCTTTGTCATAAATCAAATGGGTAAAGAAGGTAACGCCTAACCACTCAGTGGCTTGTAGGCTCAATAAGTTTTCCCAATTCACATCAATAGCTCTTGGCTCCTGCAGATAGTTCAAGAAGAAGTCTGCCTTAGTTTGATAAGTGAGATTCTCCCAAATGGCTTTTTGGTAACGGATGTTGAGGTAGGAACCCAACTCGTAACGCACGGCTTGATCAGCAAATTCTTCCGGCATGTAGCGGGTGCGTAAACTAGGATCAGTTACAATGGTAAGCTTAGAGTTGATCGGAGAGTAGTACACACTCAAGTTTTCATTAGGCTTAAAGTCAATACCCGCACCAAAGTTGAGGTAAGCCGGATTGAAAATATCAGAAATTGCTTCGCCAACAGGCACTCCATCAGCATCAAACTCAAAACCCGGCGCAAATTGAGTACGGAAATTTAGAAGACCGGCCAGGGCGACCTTCTCATTGAAGTTGTAACCATACTTGGAGGTAAAATCGATGCGGTCATCTCCTTTACGGGTACGAGAATCGCTAATCTCTCCCTGATTGATTAGACCAAAAGCTAGGTCAAGATTATTGTTCCAGCTTTGCTTGCCTTTGTTGTAGTGAGCATACAAATTGACCAAAGAGCTAATCGCCCGGGTGTCAATACCACCACCTTGCCAATTGTCGCTTAGGGCAGTATTATTAAAAGTTACCGTAACGATGCCGCCTCTTTTCCAAGAAGTATCAGCTGGCGCATCTTGTGCAAAGCCAGTCATCACCATTACAAAACAAAAGCTGAGTAATAAGGAAATCTTTTTCATGTTTGGAAAATTTGAATATTTCGGATCTCAAATAGAGTTGTTTGTCAAAAATACTTGCTTGGGACGGACTGCAATTGCATACGTCACATAGTTTCGACAGCACAAAAGTAACTACTGAGAGAAATATTCAAATTTTGGGAGTGTATCGTTCCCTTTTTGTTCTGAAACTAATCCCTTGAAACCGATGTGGAGGACTAAGATGTTCGAACAGGGACGCAATCACATAATAGGGGGTATCCTCATCTATTTGCAGCATTAGACGATCATTTGGATGTTGATCAATAAAGTCTACTAAGCCTTGAGGATCGATCTTATGTGGCCCTACCTCAGATGACTCTATCCACCATTGAGCATTTTTATCAAGAGATATTTCCCAATCAGCTTGATTTGCCCCACAATAGTAGGTCAAGGTATTAATAGGAGTATGAATGATAGGCGCATTAGGGGTTCGCCACCAAGAAACATGCAGGATGTAGAAAAACTGAACGATAAGCACGACATTGAGCATCGGTAAAATCACCGGGGAGAAGAGGACTTTTCTTGTATTTCGGGTTTCGCGCATTGCCTTTTATTTGAAGACAATTCACTTAGGCCTTTTTCACACAGCCTGCTTTTTCTTTTTCGCCACAAATCCGGCAACTAAGGCAAGGAGCAATCCTACGCCAAAGCCCCACCACCAAAGATTGTTACTTTTTTGTAAGGGTCGCATATCCCCGATAGGAGTAAAAGCAGCCCAGAAAAAAGGATGAGCCAATTGATCTGTAAAGGCATCATTTACTTGGGCCAGCTGCGCTGAACGCATCGCCTCGGACTTAGTCTGGCCTTCTTTGAGGGCTAAATAAAAATTGGGTAAAAGGTCTTTGTTGACTTCTCCATCAGGAATCCGCCAAAGCGTCGCTAATAAACTACGCGTTCCAGCGTAGCTAAACCCTCTGGCCAAGCTTAGCAGCCCCTCACCACGAGAAAAACGACCAATACCGGTCTCACAAGCACTCAGCACCACCATTTCAGCCGGTATGTCCATCGCGTAAAGCTCTCTCAACATGAGGCGGCCGCCTTGATTGAGCGTTCCCCGATTAGGGTAAAAAGCCAAAAAGGACTGATCTGGATCCTCATCATTCAAGACCCCATGGGTCGCTAGGTGAATCAATCGATATTGAGCAGCCCACTCTTGGAAGTGAGCGAGGCTAGCCTCCTCATTTAGATAGGTGTCCGCATTAAATACCGCTTTTATATCAGCCAACTCCTGCTCGGTATAAGGCAAGGCCGCCAAATCCAAAGAATCTCTTATCCAAGAACTGCGTAGTTCACTTGACTCCCCTGAAAAAATGGGAGCAAAGGCCAGCAACTTGGCTTTATCTGGTAAGGGGTCCTCGTTTTGCATCTGATCCCAGAGACTAGCCGAAGGCACATAGGAGATGCTGTGAGCCCGTAGCATATAATCATGAGTACGAAAGGTCGTGGCGTTCTCCGCAGGAGTCTGCAACAAAGCACCAAAGGGCAAATAGCCCAACATACCATCTGGTACAATTACTAATTCATGGGCCAGTTGCAAACCATCCTTTAGATATGGTGAGAAGAGGGCCTGGTACAATTGATGGGCAGCATGGGTGTATTGCTGACTTAAACGCAAATAATCATCATCATCAAAAGCTGAACCACTGGTAAAAAACTCATAAATACCCGCTCGAAAGTCTTGAATCAAACTGGCCAAACCGAAATCATTGGGCAGTTTAAAAAAGTAAACCTCACTTTTGCGAACATCAAGCAGATAAATGTCCTTTTCTCCTACAAAGTATTCTACCATACTTGCTTCTGGCCCCAAAAGCCGATCTTGCAAGGATGCTAAAGGCAAAATGGATTGATCATACTTAAGACGATAGTATTCGGGATATTCCGTTTCAAAGCGAAGCAACAGGCTCTGATAATCCTGTTTTAGGTTTTGAAATCGCTGCAATCGGTCTGGATTTTCGGCGGGATCTGTTTGCTGACGTAGGCTATCACGAAGGAGACTCAGTTCATAGCGGTATTGCCGTTCACTTGCCTGTAAATCTGCAGGTATACCGGCAAAATCTTGGGCTCTTGCGGTCTTCAAACTTTGAAATAATGCTACTGCGCGGCTCTTTTCCATTAGGCGGTAGGCAGCAGCCAGATAGCTAGCATCCTGTTCTTTTTCGTAAAGAGAGTTCGCTAACTCCAGACCTAATTCGATGATGGGATAGCTTTCATCTACCAATAGCTGCTTATCAGCATCATCGGTATAGTCAGTCTTTAATGAATCGATCAAGCTAACCGCTAACTCTACAGTCTGATAGGCAATCTGCGTCAAAGGCATAACGTGCTCCGGCTCCGCCAAATGCATTGCTCTCAGTGCCTTCGCTTTGCTCCCTAGGGTATAGAGTAACTCCTTGCGCACATAAAGACCTTGCAAGGAGGGATTATCTGCAATCCGATCTTGCGCAAAGCCTGGCACTAAACTCTCCAAGCTTTGTTGATAAAAGGTCAAGGCAAGAGTATAGTCTTGCTGCTTTGCGAATAGGTCCCCTAGATGTCTCAGGTTTTCTCCCACAGCTAAAGATTGGCGTCCAAACTGAAGTTCAGTGGCTGCCAGCGCTAATTGATAAAAACGCTTTGCTTGGGGGAAGTTTTCCTTTTGGAGATAGCTTTTCCCAAATAGTTGAAAGGTCTCGGCTAAGGCAGGATCCTCAGCAGGCAAAAGTGATTGAGCTTCTTGGAGAAAAACGAGGCTACTATCGGCCTTATTTTGTAGCAAAAACAAGTCCGCAAAGGAATGCAAAGTGGCTACCAATCGGTTGCGATTACGAAGACTTTCAGGCTTCTTTTGATATTGTTCTTCATTAGCCTTGCGGGCCTCACGGTAATATTGGGCCGCCAATGGAAAGTCTTGGCGCTGTTTATAGGTATCAGCTAGATACTTACTATCTAGGCCCCAGTCTAACAGATTTTCCAACTTGAGGTTGTGCGCACGAGCCGCCTGATAAATTTCAATGGCCGCTTGACTATTGCCTTGCTGGCGATAAATACTGCCCAAATATCGATAGGCACTCGTTTTGTAATCTATCAGTTCATTTTCCGGATGTTGATCCAATAGAGTCACTACACTCCGGAAGCGAGGTTCTGCGGACGCAAAATCTCCAAAGCGAAAATGGTAGGAACCATAGAAGAAATCTATCGAGATTTGGCGAGAGACGATATCTGCT
>CAZHOC010000307.1:0-6418 GCA_964534295.1 uncultured Bacteroidia bacterium
AGTACTTTTCTAGCCCGCTACGAGCATATTTAGTCTCTTGCTCAAACAAATCTCCTTTGGTCAACAGCATCAGTTCGTAATCCTCATCAAGAGAATCTAGCACGTGTTCTACATCGGCCAAAAGCTCAATCGGTTTGGCAAGTAACTTGCGTCCAAGATCAATAATCTCTTGTACTTCTCGCCCGCTCAACTCATAATCCGTCAGTTGCAGTGCTGTCTCGATCATCGACACGATAAATCCCTTAGCGCCATAACCAAAAGTCTTCAAATTGCGTTTTTCTGTTTCATATAGTTGATCCGCTATTTTTTGCTGATCTACATGTCGCAGCAACAAAGCTTCAAAAGCGTGTTCGGCTTCGCGAAAATTAGGTTCGTTGACCCAAAGGGTATCATCCGCATCAAATGCGATTATTTTAATATTTTCTGTCTGCATAGCGTCTAAGTGGACGCTCAAATTGTGTATATTTATTCTTGGTGTCAATACAAAAACATATTCGTCTCCTTGGGCTAGCGATACTCCTGCTTGGAGTCTTATTCTTTATGCTTTCGGCTGAGTCGCCGAACGATCAAATCTCCTTCAATCGCGACGTAAGACCTATCCTCAATCAGCATTGCCTTAGTTGCCACGGCGGGGTAAAGCAAAACGGCGGTTTTAGCCTTCTTTTTGAAGAGGATGCCTATTTACCCACAGAATCAGGTTTGCCCGCCATTGTCCCAGGAGAGGCCGATGCCAGCGAAATGTTTACGCGTTTGAGTCATCCTGATCCAGAGATGAGGATGCCTTATGATGCCCCCTCACTCGGGGAACGCGAAATCGAAACCCTAAGGCGTTGGATTGACCAAGGCGCGAAGTGGGAAACGCATTGGGCTTATCAAAAGCCGCAAAAGACAAAGCTACCCTTCGATAGCCTAGCCCCCATTGACGCCTTTGTCAAGGCAAAGCTATTGTCCCAAGAATTGGATTTCAATCCTCCTGCAGACAAAGCACAATTACTCAGGCGAGTCAGTCTCGATCTGACAGGCCTGCCACCTAAGAAAACCTTAGCAGAGGACTTCCTTACGGACAACAGCTCACAGGCTTATGAACGACTAGTAGATAGCCTATTGGCATCTCCTGCCTTCGGCGAACACTGGGCCAGCATGTGGCTTGATCTGGCGCGCTATGCAGACTCCAAAGGCTACGAAAAAGACCTCAACCGACAGATTTGGCCCTATCGAGACTGGGTCATCCGTGCTTTCAATGCCGATATGCCTTTCGACCAATTTACTGTCGAGCAATTGGCTGGCGATCTCCTCCCCTCGCCTAGCGAGGATCAGCTTTTGGCCACCGGCTTTCTCCGCAATAGTATGGCCAATGACGAGGGCGGCACCGATGACGAAGAGTTCCGCGTAGCGGCACAAATTGAAAGAGTGGGCACTAGCTGGGAAGTCTGGATGGGCACCACCATGGCCTGCGTCCAATGTCACAGTCATCCTTACGACCCTATCCGTATGGAGGATTTTTACAGCTTTATGGCCTACCTCGACAATACCGCGGATACTGATCTCTACAACGAACAACCTAAGCATTATCAATATCCTGATAGTAGCCTAGTCGATGTCCAGCAAAAGATCGATTGGGTCATGGCTCAAACAAAAGCTGAAATTAGCTTGCCAGACACCTTTTTCCACCCTCAGACTCAATCTCTGCTTTGGCAATTAGGTTATCGTAGGATTGAAGGCGAAGAGTATCAGGCTCATAGCGAGTTGATAGAATTGAATACGCCTCAGCAGGAGTCTGTCTCTCAAATTCAAGACTCTTCTTGGGTGATGTATCAAGGCATTGATTTACAGGGGATTCATCAAATTGACGTTCATTATAGCACTCCTCATTCTGGTGGATACCTCGATATCTATTTAGACGATTTGTATGGTCCGCTACTCGGAACGCTTCGTCTTAGCAATACCAATGGCTGGAGGGAATCGGCTACTCGCTCTTTGCGTTTTGAGCCGCGTCGCGGAACGCATGATCTTTACTTTCACTTCCGTATGGCCCAAGACTTTAGCAATGAATTATTACGGCTAGATTGGTGGCAACTGATACCTAAAGAGTCTCCTTACACCCAGGCAAGCTCAGTGCTGCAAGATTCTATTGAGGCCTTAGCGCAGGTGCCAGCCCAGCCTAGCCTTATTCTCCAAGAACTTGGCGGCGAAGCAAGAAGGGAGACGCATCTATTCAACCGTGGTAATTGGTTAGATCCAACAGAGGCGGTATCACCTAAGCTGGCCGATATTTTTGCGGCTTCGCCGAACGATCGTCTCTCCTTGGCAAAGTGGGTGGTAGCACCCGAAAATCCTTTGACGGCAAGGGTGATTGTCAATCGCTTCTGGCAACAAATATTTGGCCAAGGCCTGGTTTCCACCCCTGAGGATTTTGGTACTCAGGGAGCGCTTCCTAGCCACCAAGCCCTACTAGATCATTTAGCGATTGAGTTTCAAACAAGTTTTGGCTGGTCTGTCAAGCGTCTCCTCAAAGAGATCGTCCTCTCCCAAACCTACCAGCAAAGCAATCAAACGGATAGTCTTCGCGAAGCCATCGATCCTTATAATCGTCTCCTCTCTCGCAGCAAGCGTGTTCGCTTAACCGCCGAGCAGATTCGAGATCAAAGTCTTGCCGTTTCGGCTTTGCTTGATGATAAAATGTATGGACCGCCTGTTCGGGTAGAAGCCCCGGTCTCCAACGATCCTTACCGCCAAGGCAATCTGATCGACTTTGACCCATATCGCAGATCAGTTTATACTTTCTGGAAGCGTACTTATCCTGTACCCTTCCAAATCACCTTTGATAGCCCCCAGCGCAACATTTGCAGCAGTCGGCGAATCAATACCAACACTCCCTTACAGGCTCTCAGTATGCTCAATGATTCTCTCATGTATAGAGCTGCTCAGCATCTGACAGGGCAATTCAGTGGTGAGACAGATCCTAAAGAAGCAATCCGTCAAGCTTACCAGCATTTGTTTTATCGTTCTCCGAAGGAGGCCAAACTAGATGCACTCTATCAACTCTACCAACAAGCAGAACAAACTTATACCCAAGATCCCGGTTTATTGGCCATGTTGCCTGATGAAGGTTTCACAATAAATCCGAGACATGCAGCTATGAGCCTGACGATGAATGCGCTTTTGAACCTCGACGAATGGATCAGCAAACCTTGATATGAATCACTTAGAGCAAGCATATTTTGAGTACGCTCGTCTAAACAGCAGACGTGAATTTCTTCGTAAATCCATGACGGGTTTAGGTGCCATTGCTCTTGGCTCGCTAGGCTTAGCTCCAAATCAGTTGTCCGGAGCAATGGTACCACAGCCCAATAGTCAGAACCCCATAGCCCCGCATTTCGCTCCCAAAGCCAAGAATGTAATCTTTTTACATATGGCAGGAGCCCCTTCCCAGCTAGAGCTTTTTGACTACAAACCTAAGTTGGCAGAGCTTGATGGACAGCCCGTTCCGGCCTCCCTTATGGAAGGGAAGCGTTTTGCTTTTATCAAGGGGCAACCTAAGTTGCTCGGTCCACAAGCAAGTTTTCAGAGACATGGGCGCTCTGGAACTTGGGTATCTGAGCATCTGCCTCACTTCGCCAAACAAGTGGATCAGGTGAGCTTTCTCAAAGCCATGTACACCGATGAGTTTAACCATGCCCCCGCTCAGTTTATGGTCCACACAGGCAGCCCTAGATTAGGGCGTCCCAGTATGGGCTCTTGGGTGGCATATGGCTTAGGCACTGAAAATGCAGATTTACCTGCTTTTGTAGTATTGCTTTCTGGCTACCTTGATCCTAGCGCTGGTAAAAGTATTTGGGGGAGTGGCTTCTTACCAACCGTCCACCAAGGAGTCCAAATTCATAGTAAAGGCGATCCTGTCCTCAATCTTGGCAATCCTGCTGGAGTCAGCGACGAGCTACGCAAGCAGTCTATTGAGATGATCAATAAGATCAATCACGCAGAATATGAAGAAGTCGGCGATCCAGAAATACTCGCTCGTATCTCCCAATATGCCAACCTGGCGGGAAGGATCGCAAGCTACGAATTGGCCTTTCGCATGCAGAGTTCAGTACCGCAAACCATGGATATTGCGGATGAACCTGGCTACATTCATGAGATGTATGGCACTCAGCCAGGCAAGAAATCCTTTGCTAACAATTGCCTCCTAGCTCGCAAATTGGTCGAAAAAGGCGTACGCTTTATCCAGCTCTTTGATCGTAATTGGGATCATCATGGGGTCGGTAAAGGCAATGGGGTAAGCGACGGTTTAGCTAGTGCAAGTCAAAAAATAGATCGCCCGATTGCCGCCCTACTCAAGGATCTCAAACAACGTGGTTTACTCGATGAGACCCTCGTAGTTTGGGCCGGAGAATTTGGACGTACTCCGATGATGGAGGCGCGCTCTGGAGCAAACTTTGCAGGCCGAGACCATCACAGTGATGCTTTTACGGTTTGGCTCGCGGGCGGAGGAATCAAAGCAGGCCATAGCCATGGCGAAACCGACGAAATTGGTTTTAATGGAATCGCAGGCCGGACCCATGTTCACGATCTGCAGGCAACCATCCTTCACTGCCTAGGCTTAGATCACGAAAGACTCACTTATGGCTTTCAAGGCCGCGAATTTCGTTTGACCGATGTGCATGGGAACGTTATCAAGGAAATATTGACCTAAATAGGTGACTCTCACCGATATTTAGTTTTTTATAGCAATCACTAATCTACTTTCTACTTCTACTACTATGAACCGCTACTTATTCTTTTCGCTGTTTAGCGCCCTTTGGATTTTATCGTGTAGCAAGGCTGTTCCTCCACCAGAAGTTAGCCTTCCCGCAGGATTCGTGATCGAGCACCTTTATAGTCCAACTGCATTTGAGCAAGGCTCATGGGTCTCGATGGCACTAGACGACAAAGGTAGGATAATCGCTTCGGATCAATACGGCCATCTTTACCGCATCGTGCCTGACGAAATTGGAGTAGGAAGCTCAGCAAAAGTAGAAAAACTCAATATTGAGATTGGCCATGCCCAAGGTATGTTGTATGCTTTCAATAGCCTTTATGTAGTGGTCAATTCTCACGAGGGTATAGAAGATCGTAACAGTGGTCTATACCGTCTCTTTGATACCAATGGCGATGATCAATTTGACAAGATTGAAACCATCCGTGAGTTTGAAGGCTCAGGAGAACATGGTCCCCACACTATTCTGCTCTCCCCTGATGGCGAGTCGCTCTTTTTGATTGCAGGCAATCATACCGATCTGCCCGAAATGGATCATTACCTTTTACCTAAATACTGGGAAGATGATCGTCTTTTCCCGATCTATAAAGACCCTCGTGGCCATGCTTATGATCGTGGAGCGCCGGGCGGTTGGGTAGTCGAATTAGATCCTGAAGGCCAAGAGTGGACCTTAATCAGTGCAGGTTATCGCAATCCCTACGACATGGCCTTCAATCCAGATGGAGACCTCTTCGTTTTTGATGCCGACATGGAATGGGATATGGGGATGCCTTGGTACCGGCCTATTAGATTATGTCATGCCACTCGCGGCAGTGAGTTTGGTTGGCGCACCGGCTCAGGCAAATGGTCCAGTTATTATCCCGACAATCTACCTCCAGTGGTCAATATTGGTCAGGGTTCTCCTACGGGTGTAGTGGGTGGACAAGGTTTAAAGTTTCCGACTCGCTACCAAGAGGGAATGTTCTTATTTGATTGGAGTTTTGGTACGGCCTATTTCATAGAACTCAGCCCCGAAGGTAGTAGCTGGACAAGCACCAAAGAAGAATTCATGTCTGGGACTCCGCTCCCCCTTACCGATGGAATCGTAGGTGCTGATGGAGCTATGTATTTTTTGACAGGTGGGCGAAGATTACAGTCTGATCTTTATCGAGTGTACTATCAGGGAACTGAAAGTACAGACGCACCGGGTCCGACTAATTTTACAGAAAAGCAAAAAGCCCTCAGACAAGAGCGTTTGGATTGGGAGCGTCGTCTCAGCGAAAAAGAAAATATGAAGGGGAACGAAGAGGGAGATCTTGCCCAAGCCTATCGTGAAGCCTTCAGCAGTCAAGACAGATTTGTCCGCTATACTGCCAGAGTGGCCTCGGAGCGCAAAGAGTTTTTTGGCAATCTTGCTCGCCAACTTGAGGTAGAACGCGATCCCAAGGTACGCATTAGTTACGCCCTTGCCTTAGCACGTGGCAGCGATAATGACCAATATCAGGAAGCTCTCAGCCAAGCCTTTAGCCGCTATAATTTCGAAGTTTGGCCAGTAGATTTCCAGCTGGAGCTATTGCGTACCATGGCTGTAAGCTTTGCCCGCAAAGGGATGCCTGAAGAGCCTTACCGTAGCCAGATTATTGAAGAATTATTACCTCATTTCCCTAACCAAGACACTCGCCT
>CAZHOC010000308.1:0-6418 GCA_964534295.1 uncultured Bacteroidia bacterium
AACACTGCGGCCTTTCTTCGTTGGGGCAAACACAAACAGACTTTCAACATCCATCAGCCTCTTTGGGCAGAAGGGGTAACTAGCTTTGAAGAAGCGGTTTCATACAGCAACGAATTGGTGCTCAGAGAAGTAGAGAGTCTTTCCCCTTCTCCTCCTTCGGAGAACGCTCAGATCATTGACCTTGGTTGTGGAGTCGGTAGTAGTGCTTTATATTTGGCAGAACGGCTTCAATTAGCCGCCAAAATTTGGGGTATCACCATCAGTCCAGAGCAGGTCCGCCTGGCAAGAGAATTTGCCAATAAGCAAAAGACCGAGGTCGAATGCGCGTTTTTAGAAGGCGATTTTTTGTCTTGGCCAGCAGAGATTCCAAAAGTTGATTTGGCTTATGCAATCGAGGCATTTTTGCACGCGGCTTCGCCGGAACGCTTCTTTGAGGCAGCAGCCCAAGGGATCAAGCAGGGCGGTAAGCTAGTTTTGGTGGATGATTTTTTGTCTCCGCGGGCGGAACGCTCAAAACTATCCCAAAAACAGCATCAACGACTCTCTAGCTTCCGTCATGGTTGGATGGCGGGTAGCCTACTGTCTCAATCAGGTGTAGAAAAGATAGGCAGTCAATATGGTTTTCGCTTACTAAAGAGTCAAAATCTCACCCCTTATATGCAGCTTGGACGCCCCAGGGATAAGTTTATTGGGTTATTGGTAGCAGTAGCCGGTAAGTGGATGCAAAAGTCCACCTACTTTAAAATGATGCATGGGGGCTACACCAAACAACAAAGCCTTAAACAGGATTTGCTACGCTATCAGATGCTGGTCTGGGAGAGGGAGTAGTTTCTCTTTGCGCAACTAGGTCGGCTGTAATCTTTGCTGAGAGAAAGCAGAGTGGAATTCCTCCCCCGGGATGGACACTGCCGCCACAAAAATAGAGGCCTTTCACCTTTGAGCTAAAGTTGGGATGACGTAAGAAGGCAGCAAATTTGTTATTGGAACTATTGCCGTACAAGGCCCCTTGGTAAGAGGAGGTTTTGCTCTCAATAGTGCGAGGTTCTAATATTTGCTCACATACAATATGTGGCTCGACATCTACTCCTAGCATATCCCCCAGCTTTTTGATAATGTCTTGGCGAGCCTGCTGAATTAACTTATCCCAATCTTGTCCTTGGTTAGCGGGAACATTGATCATGGTAAACCAATTTTCACCCCCTTCGGGAGCATCTTCCGGCTTGCGCTTGCTACTCACATACAAGTAAACCGTGGGGTCATCGCTCAAGGATTTTTCTTGCCAGATTTGTTGAAACTCTCCTTGGTAGTCAGCACTAAAAAAGATGTTGTGAACGTCGAGGGCTTCAAACTCTCGATCCATTCCCCAATAAAATATTAAAGCAGAGGAAGATCGTGCCTGCTCCAAAGTACGTACAGGTTCCGGCTGGTCCGGCATTAATTTCCGGTAGGTAGGCACAATGTCAGCGTCGCTGACAACGAGCTCTGCAGTAATCTTCTTTCCTCCTACTTGAATCCCTTGGACTGTCTGCTTCTGCACGAGAATGCGTTCCACGGAGTGGCCCAAATACAACTCAACCCCTAAATCTTGAGCCAGCCCTACCAGACTGTTGGTAATTTGAAACATGCCTTGGCGAGGAAAAAAAGCGCCGATATTATGCTCTAAATGCGGGATTATATTTAGGGTAGCGGGGGCTTGATGTGGATCAGAGCCATTATAAGTGGCATAACGATTAAATAATTGCGCCACCCGAGGATCGTCAAAATGTTGAGCATTTGCTTGCTCCATCGTGCGGAAGGCATCTAATTTATAGAGCTGTAAAATTGACTTAATCGTTCCCCATCTTAGATAGGTAGCCAAACGATGTAGTGATCGCTCTAAGAAGACATGATGAGTTATCCCATATAGGGTTTCACTCTTGCGGAGAAGCTTTGCTACCGTCTCTCTCTTTTCATTGGTTTTAGCAGCTACTTCATCAGCAAATTCATCTGGATCCCGATACGCATTGATGACGGTCTTGTCCGGATAAAAATATCTAGTAATAACAGGTAGCGCTTCGTATTGAAAGCTTTCTTCTGGATTTCTACCAGCTAACTCAAACAATTCATCTACCAAATTGGGTAAGGTAAAAAGAGAGGGGCCAGCATCAAAGCGATACCCATTGAATCTTAGCTCTGAAAGTTTACCCCCGGGATAATCATTGGCTTCATAAATCGAGACCTGCCATCCTTGCAACTGTAGCCTGATTGCAGTCGCAATACCGCCAATACCTGCCCCGACTACAATAGCTTTTTTTTGTTTTTGCTCCATCATACTTAAAAAACACAAAAGGAGCATTTTGTTTAAAATTCCCCAACATATCTAACTTTTTATATGTGTTAGAAATGTATAAAAAGCATCTAGGAAAGGCATGGGTTCAAGGATAAGTTTATAGTCGTGAAAGGCATCTTGACCCCCATACTCTATCCAATCATATTGGCCATAGCTTTGGTCACGATGCCTCTATCAAACTGCCTGTCTATACCCATTCTTAGATTCAATCCCTACCAAACTGTAAGTCAAGACGATCTAGAAAGCCATATTTGGATCTTGATGGATGTCGAGCCCGAGGCTAAATTAAGTGATATAAAAGCGCTGGAGGATCAATTTCGGCCCTTAGCTGAAGTCAAGGATCAGCTTGACCCTGCTAATACTCATTGGGCTATTTTACGACTCCATAACGACAGTCCAAATCCCGTAGAATACTTGCTGAGAGAAAGCAATGAAAGTAGGATGCAGGTATTTATAGTTGAGGGAAATCGCTTAGTATATGCAGGTCAAAGTGGGCAATTAGTGAAGATTTCTGAGGAGAAAATACCCGAGGGAATAAGCTGGGAAGCAAGGATCCCGATCAACCTCAATCCTGGTCAGTATCAACAAGTCTATTTGCGATCTCAACATGCCTTGCAAATGACCCAAGCATTTGACCTTACAATTGAGGAGTATTCCCACTATCAAAAGAGCATTCAGCAACGCAATGTTTACCAGACGCTTTTTCAAGGGGCACTGGGCATCTTGATTTTATTTCACCTTTTACTTTTCGCGGTAAATAAGCAAAAAGCTTATGCCTATTTCAGCATTTATGTGGTATTGCAGCTATTGTTCTACCAATTCTTCTATGGCTTAAGTAAAGAATGGTTTTGGGGCGAGATCCCTCGTATTGATACCTTGTATGCTGCCCTGCCGATTTTGATGCCAAGTAGCATCATTTTGACCAATGTCTACTTACTCAAAACGCCTTTAAGGCTTAGTGTATCCAACAAAAACTTACAACGCTTTAATTACCTAAGCATATTTCTTTTTGTAAGCACCTTGGTGATGATTTACATCCCAAGTCTTTCTAGATATGGTTTTAGACTGACAACTGTTTTTATTCTGTGTAATCCCTTATTCATCTTTTTCTTTTTGTACAAGCCTTTTAGGAAAACTAAGCTCGACTCTAAGTTTTTCCTTCTAGGAACGCTTATTCTCAGTCTTATTAGCAGTGTTGCATCAGTCTTGTTCTACCTAAATGAATTTTTGGCAGGCCTAATTGTACAGCTAGCCATACTCCTTCAGATCATCTTATTTGCTATCGGTTTAGGATATCGCCAAGTAAAAACGGCTCAAGAGAAAGATAAAGCTCAGCAGAGCCTAGTGCATCAGTTAAAACTAAAACGTGCTTTCGAAAAGGATTTAAAAGTACATTTTGAGCGGAAGGTAAGGGAACGAACCTCTGCTTTAGAGGATCAAAAAAACGCCCTATTGATCGCCAAAAAACAGGCTGACAAGGCGAATCAATTCAAGTCGGATCTCCTCGCCATGATCCAATATGACATTCGGACTCCTATCCATGCCATATTAGGCATGAGTACCCTTCTCCAAGATGTACCAGCTAAGCAGGATAGAAATCAGATGCTAAATACGCTTCACATCGCCTCCGCCAATCTACTAGGCTTGGTAAATAACATTCTTGACTACAGTCAAATTGAAGCAGGAGAGATCAAACTCGAGCACGAATCAATTGTATTGAGTGAGGTAGTAGAGGTATTGATTGATAGCATTTTGCCATTATGTAAGCAAAAAGACCTAGGCCTTGTCCTCAACTATGATCCTAAGATTCCTTATGAACTATTTGGCAGTCATACACGCTTAGTCCAAGTATTGGGTAATCTATTGCACAATGCGGCTAAGTTTACAGATGAAGGCAAAATAAGCTTCGACATTCAGTTAAAGGAGCAAAGCCCACACCAAGCACTACTGCATTTTAAGATCACAGATACAGGTATGGGAATTCCTTTATCTGACCACAAAAACATCTTCAGAGGTTTAAAGAAGAAAAAGTCCCTTCAAAAAATGCCTCATCAAGGCCGAGGACTGGGTTTGGCTATAGTCTCAAGACTGCTTGAATTACAGGGAAGTCAAATTCAGTTGAAAAGTGAAGAGGGCAAGGGCTCTACTTTTTACTTTGATATATGGCTAGGATTGAGTTCTCAAGAGAAGCAAAAGCATGCCGCCTCTCTAGAGGAAAAAAGGGTTCTATTGGTTGAGGATAATATCATCAATCAAGAAGTAGCTAAAAGATTCCTTGAACAATGGGGGATGAAAGTAGAGTTAGCGGCAAATGGAGTCGAAGCCCTACAAAAGGTAGATGGTCAAAGTTTTGACCTCATACTGCTCGATCTACAAATGCCGGTTATGGATGGTTACGAAACAGCTAGCATAATCGGGCAACATGACGATGCTGAGATACGAAATATCCCTATTATCGCTCTTTCAGCAAACACAGAACAAGCTTCTCGAGAGAAGGCTAAAATGGCTGGAATTAAACGCTTTATTGCCAAACCTTTTAACCCCAAAGATCTAAAGCAAAAAATGGAAGCAGCTTTAGTCAAATAGAGTAGCCCACCAAATCGATATGCTCTGCTCCGCATAGGAAACGGTCACTGGCAGGTCTAAAACGCCAATACCATCGGTCAGGGTACCATGATTTTCAAAGCCCTTAAATAAAAAGAGGCTTATATCATCAGAAGCATAGTAAAAAGTACTCAAATAGGTCTCAATCCGAAGCCGCATGGCCTCAAATGAGAACCAATTATCTGCGTCAAAGCCAAAAAACCATAATGCCCAAGCATAGCTAGCTAGATATGCTTCTGAGTGGTTTTCTACATAGGCAGCGCGAATGCTTTGAGCGGCGAGTTTAGCGAGAGTTCTATTTTGCTGTTCCTTGTATACTAAAGTATTGATTTGCTCGGCGACAAAGTGTCTTAGACTTTCAGTATTACTAACAGTTTGCTGGAAGTTCTTTAAATCTGGCAGTTGAATGGTATGATGAGAAAACTCCCAATTATCAAAGAGAAACTTATCCGAAAACATCTTATTGCGAAATTCCTCAGCAGAGAGGACATTAAATGTGTCCAACAAATCGTTGAATTTATCCTCTCCAAGGCCTTCGATATCTGAGAATTGCTCAATAGTGCGAAATCGTCTAGCCGGAAGGCTATTTCGCTTATCAAGTATGCGATTGGCTACAGTCTCACCAATACCATAGCCTTGGCTGTTATTGGAGAAGTCTTTTACCCCTTCAACTATATCCGAAGCCTTCTTCGCACCGTTGACGAAGGCGATCACCCGTTTTTGCACCCAAAGGGGACTAGAATTTGTATTGAATTTTGCCATACCGAAAACTAGTAAATTTTCTTGATGGCTAATATTAAGGGAGGTTGAAATTTTTATTTTATCGGCTGCCAAGCATTCTACCATCGAGCTTTAGCCACTTTAAGACTAGTTAGCCATTTAGCCTGACCGATTATGAATTATTGGGGTTATGGCATGTACCCTGCGGGGAACGCTTATCAACTGTATTGTTTTCCTTCTCTTGTTTTTGGTAACTTTCATTATCAGCAAAACCTGTAAGCATGAAACCTTTTTTTCTCTTTTTGGCAGCATTACTCCTTTCGCCAGTCGCTTTTTCGCAGCTTGATCTTAAACTTTGGGAAGAAGGTGGATTACTTTTGCCAGAATGGGATGAAAATGAAATCGATCCTTCTGGAGCTACAAATTTCATATACGTTTACTATCCAGGGATAGAAGCTAGAATAATTGAAGATAAAGCCGAGGAAGGAAGAGGAAGTGAAGCTTCAGTTGGTGCTTATATGGAACAAAGCCTGTCTCACTTTCTTTCAGATAACAACATCATTAAAAGTAAGACCTTTAAACTTGTTGACAGAAATCTACTGAAGATTTTTGCGACATATCCCAATTCTAAATATAAAAATTCGCTTTATGGCTTTGTGTTTAATCAAGAAACCAACACTTCCTACCGCCTTAATGCGAGCTGTAAAAAATGTATAGATGCCAATCTGAAAGATTACATCACTGCGATTAACCTGCCATCAAACT
>CAZHOC010000309.1:0-6414 GCA_964534295.1 uncultured Bacteroidia bacterium
CAATCCAGAAAGGGGCATGGCCTTTCAATACAATCCGAAGACCTTGAAGTTTGAGCCTTTCCATGGCGTTCCTGGAACGGGAAAAGGCTAGGCTTTTCTCAATTATACAATTACCCTCCCTTTCAGTAAGCTTATGGAAGCTTGTTGAGGGGGAGGGTTTTTAATTGAAAACAAGCGTTCTGCGCAGCAGTAAAATATCGTTGCGGCCAAAACAGAGTACGTAAGAAAATGGCCAAATAAATAGGGGAGAAAGAGTAGATAAAGTTTAGTTTGATCATACCCCAACACCTCTGGTATTAGTTTCTTATCTGGCTTCATTTATGATCACACGAACCAAAGTAGGTTTTTACCTATTATGCCTATTGCTTTGCCTTAGCCAGGCGGCATTTTCCCAAAATCCACGGATAGATAGTCTTAAACAAGCGCTGGCAAATACGCATGACCCTGAAAAAGCGTATGAGCTTTATCGGGAGTTGACCTCTGCCTATATCCATGTAAATAATTTAGAGTCAAGGCGTTATGCGGAAAGGACGCTTGCCTTTAGTCGAGTAGCAAATAATCCCTTAAATCTGGCTTACGATTACTACAAGCTAGGTGCAAGCTATTTCTACTTGGGCAATGCCGATACGGCTCTTCTCTATGCCGATTCGGTAGACTGGGTTTTGGCGAGCTATCCTGTAGATAGTGTGGAATTGAAAAATTCGATCATGCAAGCCGCTTGTTACCGAGCTAAGGGGGATTTTACTGAGGCTGTCAAAAGAAACATGAAAGGTTTAGGGCTCGCAAAGAAGATAAATCGTCAAGATTCTGAGGCCGCTATTTTAAATAACCTAGGTAATATTTTTGTCAATATTGAACAAACCCGCAAGGGACTCAGCCATTTTCAATCGGCAGCCAAGCACTATCAAAAAGCCGGGGAAAAGAATAAACTTTCTCGTGTTTATCAAAACATTGGGGATGCCTACTATGAGCTAGAGCTATACGATTCTACTAATTATTACCTGAGACAAAGTCTCACTTTAAATGAAAAGAAAAAGCCTGCGACTGCATCCTTATCCTATTTTTTGTTAGGAAAACTGTTTAACCAAATAGCGCAGGCAGATTCCTCTTGGAAATATTTAAAGCTCGCTCTGGCCAATGCCCAAGATCACAAGCAAGCTAAGATGGAAGTGCTTGCACTCAATCAGATTGGTTTGCAAGAAGGCAATGAAGGCCGCTTTGCCAATGGGCGAGCCAATCTTGAACTAGCGGAGGAAAAAAGCCGCAAGCTCGGGATGGCAGTGCAATACGCGCAAAATATTTGGAATCGATCCCTTCTTGAGACCAAAGCGGGTGAGCACGAGCGAGCATTGGGGCTATTGCGGGAATTTTATACACTAAAAGACTCTCTTTTCAACCAGGAGATGAACAGTAAGGTCGCCTACTTAGAAGAAAAATTTAAGGCAGAGGAGCGTGAATTGGAGATAACGCGTTTGGCGAAGGTAAAAGCTGAAAACGAAGCCATCCTTAACCAGCAAAAGTATTTGAGAGCGGTCAGCTTTTCGGTCCTTCTGCTAGCCCTTTTGTTGGCTACTTTTATTTTGGTCAGCTACAGCAGAACGCTTAAGTCCAAGCGGCTTTTGGCCGCCAAGAATGTTCGCCTAGAAGAACTAAACCTAGAAGCTACCGATGCGCGGATTAGTGCCGAGGCTGCCACTCGTGCCAAAAGTGCCTTTCTCGCCAATATGACGCATGAGATTAGAACCCCCATCAATGGCGTGATTGGCGTAACCGATATCCTGCAGTATACTACTCTCTCCGACGAGCAAAATGTCTACATCCAAGCCATCCGACGTAGTGGTGAAAATCTACTGAGGATCGTCAATGAGGTACTCGATTTTTCGAAGATAGAAGCTGGTAAAATGGAGCTTGAAGAGACTGAGTTCAATCTCTACGATCTGATGGATGAAGTCTTGGTATTGTTCTCTAGCCAGCGCTCAGATAAAGATTTAGATCTGGCTTGTCTGATTGATCCCCAATTACCGCAGACCCTAAAGGGTGATCCGCATAAACTCCGCCAGGTCCTCATCAACCTGATCGGCAATGCGATGAAGTTTACCAGTGAGGGAGGCGTAATCATTCGGATCAATCAGCTTCCATCCATGGAGCACAAGCAGGTAATGCTAAAGGTCGAAGTCGAAGATACTGGAATTGGTATCACAGAAGAGCAGGGGAGAAGACTCTTTCAGGCTTTTAATCAAGCGGATGCTGGCATCGCCAAAAAGTTTGGGGGTACAGGCCTCGGTTTGACCATCAGTGCCAAGCTAGTGGAGTTGATGGGAGGAAAGCTCGAATTTGCCTCTGAGTACGGAAAGGGTAGTCGTTTCTACTTTGAGTTTGCTTTAAGTAGTACTTCGAACGCTGAAGCGGAGACTCAAAATACTTTGGTACTTCAGGCGGTAACTAGTTTCTGGCACGGCAAAACTGCCCTTATCATCGAAAAAGGCCAATGGACGCGTCAGGTGCTTTCCGCTCACTTAGCGCTGGCGGGGATTAAGCCTCAGTTTGCTGCGGACTACACAGCGGTAGAAGAACTACTGCAAGAGCAGCCAGTCGATCTTGTGCTCTATGGCATCGATCAAAACGAAGATCCTGCCAAAAACCTATTTGGGTTTGTTGTAGATAAGTTCAATGATTTAGATATTCCGGTAGTGCTACTCGGCACCATGGCTAAAATCGCCTCGCAGAGAGAATTCTTTCCGGAAGTGGATGCCTTTTTGACCAAACCATTGCAGCGGGCAGACTTTTTTCGCCTGCTAAGAAGCCTGGCTGCTGGCCAAAATATCCCGATCGCGGTCCCCGCCAAAACCAACACCCCCAATCCTGGCAAGGCAGAGTCTGAGCTAAAGATGAACGTTCTGCTAGCAGAAGACAATGACGTAAACCGTATGATCGCGCTGCGCATGTTTTCTAATCTCGGTTTTGAACCTGACTTTGCCACCAACGGGAAAGAAGCACTTGCGATGTGCGAAAAGAAAGAATATGAAATGATCTTTATGGACGTGAATATGCCGGAAATGGATGGCTTAGAGACGACTCAACGGCTGCGCCAAAAATATGCTGGTAGAAAACGTCCGATCATCATTGCCGTTACCGCGAATGCGATGGAAGGCGATCGCAAGCGTTGCCTGCAAGCGGGCATGGATGATTATATTTCTAAGCCATTTCGGATCGATGAGGTCAAAGAAAGCTTTCTCAAATATGGCTTAGTGAAAAAGGAAATTTGGCGGGATTAAGCTGCCTTATCGGGGATATTGCGTTTCCCGGGCTTATGGACTAGCTTTAGTAGCATTCTGACTCTAACAATCTGTTCCATGCTTCTAAACAAGTCTTGCGTAGCAATTTTGTTGCTCGCAGCCCTTACATTCACCGATTTATTTGCCCAATCAGATTCTCATCAAGCGATCACCAAAGCGGCCCAAAATCTCACTTTAAGAGGGATTGGACCAGCCGTTATGGGAGGGCGAATCTCTGATATAGCGATTCATCCCGATAGACCTAGTACTTGGTATGTGGCAGCGGGTTCGGGTAACCTTTGGAAGACAACCAATAGCGGCATCACTTGGCAACCCATCTTTGATCAGCAAGTCTCTTATTCGATTGGTACTGTGAGTATCGATCCGCAGAAGCCTGATGTGATTTGGCTCGGCACGGGTGAAAACGTCAGTGGTCGTCATGTCGGCTGGGGCGATGGAGTCTACCGTTCCCGGGACGGGGGCAAAAGCTGGCAACATATGGGCTTGGCCAAGTCTGAGCACATAGGTAAAATACTGGTGCACCCTCATGACAGTGAAATCATACTAGTAGCGGCAGAAGGTCCTTTGTGGTCCGCCGGCGGCGAACGAGGCGTCTATAAATCCGAAGACGGAGGCAAAAACTGGAGCTTAGTGCTCGAAATAGATGAAAATACAGGCGTTACGGATTTAGAGTTCGATCCCTCCAATCCAGAAGTGGTCTATGCTGCGACCTACCAAAGGCGTCGTCATACTTGGTCGCTGCTCGCTGGTGGCCCTGAATCGGGAATTTATAAATCTACCAACAATGGCGACTCTTGGCGTAAGCTGAGTCGCGGCTTGCCAAGTGGTGATATGGGTAAAATCGGCCTGGCAGTCACACTGGCTGATCCCAATATCGTTTATGCTACTATTGAAGCTGATAACAAAGCAAAAGGCTTTTATCGCTCATTGGATAAAGGAGAAAGCTGGGAAAAACGTAATAGCTATATCTCTGGTGGTACGGGACCGCATTATTATCAGGAGATAGAAGCTTCGCCCGTTGATCCCGATCTCGTCTATCAAATGGATGTTTTTCTGCATGTAACTCGTGATGGAGGTAAGACTTTTGATTATCTCGGTACGGGTCGCGAAAAGCATAGCGATAATCATGCGCTTTGGATTGATCCTCAAAACGCTCATCACCTGATCGCGGGTACGGATGGGGGCTTGTACGAAAGCTATGATGAGGGCAGCACATGGCGGCATTTTGGCAATCTGCCGATCTCGCAGTTCTACAAACTCGGTCTCGACAATGCAGAGCCCTTTTACAATATCATTGGCGGGGCGCAGGATTTAGGGACTTTGATTGGCCCTTCTCGCACCCTGCATACCGAAGGCATCCGCAATCAAGATTGGTATGTGCCGCTAGGTGCTGATGGCTACGAATCTCTCTTTGATCCTGAAGATGAAAACATCGCCTATATGGAATTTCAGCAAGGCGTTTTGCATCGTGTGGATAGACGTAATGGAGAGACCTTGAATATCCAACCCCTAGCGGGGCCCAATGATCCTCCCGAACGTTGGAATTGGGATAGCCCCTTGATCATCAGTCCGCACGATCATGAGCGCCTATATTTTGGTTCCCAGCGAATTTGGAAAAGCGAAAACCGAGGAGAATCATGGACGCCAATCAGCGAAGATCTCACCACCAATACCAATCGCTACCAATTAGAATTGATGGACCGCGTCTGGAGCGTGGATGCGCTCTATGACAATGGAGCTATGTCTAAATACGCTACCCTCACGGCTATTTCGGAATCCCCACTGGTAGAAGGACTTTTATATACTGGTTCTGATGACGGCTTGATCCATGTTAGTGAAGACGGAGGCGAAACTTGGCGAGCTGCGGGCTCACTGCCAGGCGTTCCGCAACGCGCTTTTATCAATGATGTAGAGGCTTCGCCCCATAATGCTGAGGTTGTATTTGCGGCGGCAGATGCTCATAAGCTGGGCGATTACAAACCCTATCTATTCATGAGCGATGATCGCGGGAGGACTTGGAAGCTGATTACGGGAGACTTGCCAGAGACCAATATCGTATGGTCGGTAAAGCAAGATCATGAGTCTGCTAATCTACTTTTTATAGGCGCGGAATATGGCATGCATTTCTCTAACGATGGGGGAGAGCATTGGATCAAATTGGGAGGAGGAGTGCCTACGATTCCGTTCCGAGATATTGAGCTACATCCTAGAGACAATGATTTGGTGGGAGCCTCCTTTGGACGCGGTTTTTATGTGCTGGATGATTATTCCAGTCTGCGTACGCTTAGCACGGCCGTCTCCTCAGAATCTGCAAGTTTATTTTCGGTGCGAGATGCCTGGTGGTATGTACCCTCTGTGCCCATGCAGGCCAAAGGGATGCCGAGCCAAGGCTCTAGTAGTTTTCGGGAGGAAAATCCTCCTCATGGGGCGTTGATTACCTATTATTTGCCTTCTATGCCTCAGACCGCTCGCGCGGAACGCCAAGCCCTAGAAAAGGAATTGCGCGAGGAAGGAGCGGATATTCCCTTTCCCGGCTATGAAGCACTCAATGCCGAATCTACTGAAGGTACCCCTCAAGCCATTTTACTTATCAGAGATGAATCGGGAGCGCCTATTCGTTGGTTGACAGGAGCCAGTAAAAAGGGGCTACATCGCGTCAATTGGGATTTGCGTTGGCCAGCGCCCGATCCGATTCGGCTTTCTAAGCCTGCCTTTCAGCCGCCTTGGGCGGGCAATCCCCAAGGGCCGCTCGCGGCTCCAGGAGAGTATAGTGTGGAGCTGTTCATCAGCCACAAGGGTGAGTTGACTTCTCAAGGCCCTGCCCAGAACTTTACCGTCAAGCCGGTCCCCAATATGGCAGCCTCGCCCGATTTCGCTGAAATCTCGACTTTTCAGCAAAAAACGCATGAGCTCAGAAGACAAATCTCCAGTGCGGGTCGCCAAATGTCGGAAGCGGGAGACCGACTACGCTTTTTTGAAGCCGCCCTCAAGCAAACTCCTGCTGCGACCGCCGATCATTTTTCTGGCCTACAGATGCTCAAAGAAAATTTGAGTGTCCTTCGTTTCAGCTTATTCGGCGATCCACAGCGCCAAAGACTCAATGAATCTAATTCTCCTT
>CAZHOC010000310.1:0-6414 GCA_964534295.1 uncultured Bacteroidia bacterium
GTCTGGTATCAGTCCACAGCTATGCTCAGGGGCAAAGCAAAATGGATGCTTATCAGCTAATACCAGATTCAATTCTGGGAGAACCCTTTTCAAAGTTTATGCTGAATCCAAATATTGACCAGCAGGACAAAGATTTCCTCTTAGGAAAGTTAGAGTTTACAAATGAGGAGTGGTTCAATGCTGCATTGAAAAATTTGTCTTCTGCTCCAAAGGCTCAAGCGCCCTTCTACCTACATATTTTAAATGTAATCGTACTTCAGGTAGATGGCGCTCCTGCAGAGATAGTTGGGTCTTATGTAAATCGCTTTCTACTTCGGTCCACTAGGGTGTTTTGTGAATTCTTCCCCTCCTATGAAGGGCCGGAAAAAGAACAATTACTACGGCGGTATTCAGGTTTCTTAGCTTATGAGTTTAAGTACTTTGAAGGATATGATTTAAGGTTTGCAGAGTACGAAAAGAACTTTATGAGTAATTGTAAGTCTTGCTGTAAAGCGGAAAGAGAGTTTGCCAGAAGTTTTATTGACAAAACCAGGAAAATTATTGAGGAGGAGTAGCTCAAAATCACTATTTCCCCCCAACGCTTTCCCCCTCTCTCCCTACGAATACTCAAAGGGCCAGAGAGGGGGCTTTGCTTTTGTACAACTTGGAAGTATTCAAAAACAATCAAGCAAAAGCCATGTCTTCAAAAAACTCTCTTGTTGTCTTCTTACTCCTTTTTATTTTAGGATCTGCTTCTATTGTGAGAGCTAATGTAAAATATGATCCATGCGATCTCCAGCCTTTGATCAATTTTTCTTTAAGTCATGCTGTGGAACCTCGATTAGATACTATTACCCAAATGTTAGAACGGCTCAGCACTCCCTGCCCAAATAATGTGTAGTTTGCAGAGTTTAGCAATGAGATTTTATTTTCTCTATTTGAGTCTTATCCCCAAATTAGTCTAGAATCCTTAGCCAGGCTGAATCCCGACCAGATCCACTATATCCTTTCTAAATTAGGGCAGCCAATACATGATGGAATCTCAGTAGAAGCTATTAAGGCTGCGATTCAACAGGTCCAGGTTGAGAGACTTGATTCGATAAAGGCCCAAGTTCTATTATCCCTCAATCAATCCTCCTGTACCTTCTCCTTGATCTCAGTTGAGAACGAATGGCAAAACCGCCAATACTTCCTTAGCCGCACCCAAAATGGCATCGAATCCAGAATCGAACTGAAACAAGCGCCTAGTGACTGGGAAGTCATTAATGATCAGCAAGTTTTGGTCCTTTATGGTTCCTCAGATCTATTTATCCTTGATTTTCGCCAGCCTGAGGTGAGCCAATATGTCGATTTGGATGTAGGCTCAATTGATATGCTAGAAATAGCCACTTTTGAAGGCGGCTTTTACTTTGTTAGCGCGGAAGCGGAGCATCTGGCACTTAGGACTGACGCGCTTTGGCGCTACGAATGGGCAAAAGAAGATTATACTTCAGTTGCGATTGCAGATAGCCTTAATATGAAAGGGTTAAGCTGTAGTAGGGATGGACAGACGATTGCCTTTCAGCATACAATTTCAGGCCCTGAAGACAAGTATGAAGAAATCTACCAGCTAATATACTTTGATCTTGCTTCGCAGAACGCTAGGATTTTGGACCAAGGCTCTCAAAGCAAAGCTGAGCGGTTCGTGAGAGCTTATGCCGAGACTGCCGTCCATTTTCAGGACAAGCATAATCTAATCTATCTCAAATCAGGGGGAGATAAAATGAATGTTTATCACCTGAACCTTCAAAGCTCAAATAAACGACTGCTGACTAGTTTACCTTATTATATTTCTAGTATTACTCTAGATACTCAAAATAGCTTTAGCTATCGAACTAAAGACAACTATATAGTGAGCCGTAATTGGACTACTGACAACTTCAATAAACAAGCAATTCCTGCGGGTACTTCGGTTTTGGGTTTACGATATCGTTGATCCCTGATTTCATTCGTTCCGCGACGCGGAACGCTTTCTCCCTCTCCGGCTACGAATAATCGAAAGGCCCGAGAGGGAGCCTCTTTTTTGCCCTATTTGAGATCATCAGAAACAACTAATCGTTCACGCCATGATTTCAATTCAAACAGCATTCCTGATTTTCTCCTTTACTTTCTTTGCTCCTAATGCTAGCCATTCATTGGACTCAGCTGATTTTACTGATGAGTCATTGAGTAGCGGAATGAGTGAAATTGAAGCCGAAAAATGCTTCCATGAATTCACCGAGCAATGTGTGGAAAGTGCCATTGCTCATTCTAATCCCCATACCTATATCGCCTTGGATGCGCTTACGCAGGAGGCTGATGGCTACCAAAGCGAAGCACTTTCTGTAGCGCTCGGACATCTCTTTTATGAGGACACCGCTGACTTTCTAGCTTATTATTTGAGCCAGAGCTCGACTGATTTTCAATTTCATTTCCTCTCAGAGTTAGAGATCAATTGTGAGATGCAATCAGAAGCGGTCGTGACGCAATTGAAATCAGGCTGGCTCGCAAGGATCAATGCCGTAGAGGTTGAGGCTGATTCCGAAGCCTTTGATGCGCTTCTCTACCAAATCGAAAATCTTTAACACAATGCCCTTGCTTGAAATATTAAGATCCATGAAAAATCTTCTCATATCGCTCCTTTGCCTAGTTTTTATTAGTTCGACGCTTACTAGTCAGGCTTGCGAACTTAGTCCCCTACAGCACCAAACCTTATTAGATACCTATCTTGAATTTCCTGTAAAGCATGAGGGCATTGCCAACTGCCAGCATCTTGACTTTGGAGAGGACTCGCGCTTGATCTTACTATCGCTTGATACACCGCATGCGAGCGATCCTTATACCCACATTATTCTGTTATTGTTGAGGGACGAATTGATCTCTAAACATCAGACAGGAAGCACGGAATTAGATGATGTTGCGCTCGAAGACGAAAGTCATTTGCCAGTGTTTAGCTACTATTCGAGCCCGGTGGGATATATCCAATATTTTATCTACCAAACTGGAAGCGGATTTGTCCCAACCCCCAAGATGGACCTTGATGAGGTGAAAGCTGTCCGATTTTTTGCCAAGACGTATCTTGATTATCTCCCTGTCAAAAAGATTTTAATCAATACAGATGTGGGCCTGGATACTGAGCTTGACGAAATGCTTTTTCTATTAGGGCAGCCTGATTCAATTACTAAGGAAAAGTTTGACCTTCTCGACGAAGACGCTAGTTTTTTTCATTATGGGCAATCGGTAATCAAGATTGTAGATGATAGAGTCTTAGAATTTAAGCTTGCAAATGAGGGGGATGAACTAGCCCAGATGGTCATAGGGAGTGATGCTACAACTTTGGCCGAGCGTTTTCCTCTCTCCTTCAGAGAACGCTCAGTCAAGCCAGATGGTTATGTGATGAGAATCGATTTGCTTAGCGAGAATCACCAAATTTGGGATTACAGTTTCCTTAGCATTCATGTCAAGGACAAGCAGATCGTCTCGATTGAACTTGTGGTCATCCCTTAAGTGGAGGCCCATTTCATGGAACGCTTATTTGATTCAGTTTTTATACCTCATGGGGGAGTGGCTTTGGTCATTCCCCTTTTCTGTTATGTATCAAAGTAGAGCGTTTCCCTTAGCGAGATAAGCGTTCCGCGCAGCGGTAATCCCTCAAAAGTGGATATCAAATCAGGCTGCAGAAGTAATATCCCATGCAATTTCGAAGCGTGTCCCTACCGCTTACTTAATCAGCCCTACCGCTTAATGAGAATTCCTTGTACTGCTAAAGGGGCCTTTGCACCTTTCTGAAAAGCAAGCTTATGCTACGTTTTTCACAATGTGATTTAGGGTTGAGCGCGCGCGAACGACAGGTATTAGAGTGGGTGGCTCATGGTCAAACGACGCAGCAAATTGCCGGGAGGCTTGATATTGGTTTTGAGACTGTGCAGACCTATCGGCGTCAGTTGAGAAAAAAACTCAATGCCGAAAATGGTCCCCATATGGTTGCTCTCGCTTTTCGCCTTGGGATCCTGCGCTAAGGATTACCTACAAGTCAATCGTGTCAATACGTGTTCGTTGGTCGGCACGGGTTTCTGTGCCGACCCCTTTTCTCACAGTAGTAGAGGCTTGCAGGATCGAGTAAATAAAAACACAATTATGAAAGCATTAAAAATGCTCCTTTTGGGAAGTACCTTCGCCTTATTAAGTCTTAGTGGATGCCAGGAACACCAGTGTTTTGAGTATGATTTCCCCCACTGTGAAAACTGTGTTGAGACGTACAATCCGGTTTGCGGCTGCAATGGGAAAACCTATCGTAATCCCTGTGAGGCCGAATGCAAAGGAATCAAAATTTATCGTTTTGGAGATTGCCCAGAGATAGAACCTAGATAATTTTTGGCAAGCTTAAGAAGGAGACTTACACGGAGATTCAAAAATTAGACACGGACATCCGTTCAATGCAGCAAAACTGAAGGGAGGGCCGTTTTTAGGGAAATACAACGACAAATTCTTCAGTCAAACACAGAATACCAAATCTTATGAAAGCCCTAAAATTGATTATCCCCAGCCTAATGTTTCTCGGTGTTAGCTTAACTGCTTGTGAAACGCCACCATGCGTCGAAGTAGAAAATCAAGATTGTATCTGCATCCAAATTTATGAACCTGTCTGCGGCTGTAACGATAAGACTTACAGTAATTCTTGTCATGCGGAATGCGCCGGTATCACTGAGTATTCAGACGGCACCTGTAACTAAGGCATTATCTTAAAGAGCCCAACATTGGAGTTCTGACGAAATCTTTTTATCCTGAAAAGGATGGAAAGATTTCGTTTTATTTTAGGCTGTGGGTTGACTTTGCTCTTGAGTTTGAGTGCATGTGAAAATGCCAAGAACACCAAAACGGCAAAGCAATGGTATAAAGGCAATTTGCATACGCATTCCTATTGGAGTGATGGGGATGAGTTTCCAGAGAGAATCATGGATTGGTATAAATCGCGTGGTTATCATTTTCTGGCCTTGACTGACCACAATCGCTTGGCGGAAGGGGAATTTTGGAAAAGCATTTCAGAAGAGCAGATCTACAGGGATGCTTATGCAGCTTATTTAGCTCAATATGGAAAAGATTGGGTAGTATCTCGAGAAGATTCGGGGCGTTTGGAAGTCAAACTCAAAACACTAGCTGAGTATCGACCCTTATTTGAGGAAAAAGAGCGCTTTCTGATTATTCAGTCAGAGGAGATTACGGATCACTTTGAGGGCGCTCCGATTCACCTTAATGCTACGAATGTCCAAGAATTGATTGAGCCTCAAGGAGGCCAGAGCGTGATAGATGTCCTGCAAAACAATATTGATGCGGTGATTGCCCAGCGAAAAGCTACCGGACAGCCGATGATTGTGCATGTCAATCACCCCAACTTCCATTATGCCATTGGATTAGAAGATATGATCGCCCTCCAAGGAGAACGCTTCTTTGAAGTTTTCAATGGTCATCCCCAAGTCAATAATCTGGGAGATTCTACCCATATCGGGACTGAGGAAATGTGGGATCTTATCAATATTGCTTATCTCTCGCAAGGCAAGCCTTTGATTTATAGCCTGGCTACAGATGATAGCCATCACTATCATCGCTTTGATCGCCAATGGAGTAATTCAGGTAGGGGATGGATAATGGTAGAAGCAGATTCTTTAGAAACGCATGCCCTGATTAGCGCGATCGAAAACGGGCGTTTTTATGCCTCAACTGGCGTTAGCTTATCAGAGTTGGAGCTAATTGATGGGAAGTATAAAATTGCTGTAGAGGCAGAGCCTGGTGTAAATTATAAAATCCAATTTATTGGATGCCGCAAAGGAGAGCAGCAAACCGAAGTGTTGCATGAGAGTAGTGGAACCGCCGCTAGCTTTGAGATTAATGAAGATTTATTATTTGTGAGAGCTAAGGTTATTTCAGACAAAAAGCATCCAAACCCAATCGAAACGATTGTAGATGAGATGGCTTGGACGCAGCCAGTTTTAGGAAGATAAGCGTTCTGCGCAGCAGCTATAAAAGTTCAAACTTCCAAGGCAGGTCAAAAACTTCGATGCTGACGATTTTTCGGGGTCGTTCTTTGCTGAGAAATACGACTTGTGAAGGATCGCCACCTATCAATTCAACCCGCAAACACTCAAAAGTGCCAGCAGGAACGGTTTTCATTACTGTACCTGTAACCTTAAGATGAATATTGTCTAGTTGGGCATATAGACCGTTAAACCAAGGGAATTTGATTTCAGTGCCTTCCTCCAAATCAAGGGTAGGTAATAGGTGAAAAGCAGCTGTACGTTCTTGAGTACCAGCTGGCAGGTTGGCGTCTACTACCAATCTTCCTTGCCTTTTGTGCTCCGGCCGAGGAAACTCAGAATGCCCTTGGACATGTTGCCCGTTCCAATTGATCGTTACATCAAG
>CAZHOC010000311.1:0-6412 GCA_964534295.1 uncultured Bacteroidia bacterium
GGGCCGAGAGAGTAGCCTTGGCGGTGTCACTGATCGTTGTGCGAAGCACAGACCGAAGACTGTCCAACTCCAGTGAATACTGGGCGGAGACAGAAGTAAACCATAAGCTGAGCAGAGTGAGGCTGGTGATGCGATAAATTCGCCGCATATATCAATACGCTAGAGTGTGCAGATCTGTCCCCAGCCCCGGTGGCAGATCGAATGACTAAATATACAAGATAACGGGAAAGAGTCCGAATTATTGGCCGTAAACCGCTGCGTCTATCATGCGCATGGCTGCCTTTTTATCGGCATGGCTAGCGTACTCAAAGAAGGAAATTTGCTCACCTTCCCAGTTTTTGAGTGTAGGTACGTCAAGCGCCAGTATGCGGTCTCTAAAAAAGGCCGCGTCGCGGAACGTCAGAGATGCTATCCCATCTAGATAGAAAGCTTGACTCTTCGGGAAAAACAAGCGGTCTCGCACATAAAGGATTTCCCCTTCACGGAACACCAATTTTTGCGACTCGCTCATACCGTTGATCCCGGCATAGATACTCCAGAGACCTAATAGACTAATCACAATGGTACTTAGCCACATATCAGGCGTCATATAGCGAGCCAGCTGTGGATCATCATGAAAAAGATAATACTGAGTAGAAAAGGCCAAGGCACCTAAGGCCAGGCGATTGAGGGTAAGTAAGGAGATTCCTTGCGGGGCAAGGACTAATTGATAAAAGCCTTCCTCTGTATAGTCAGCTGAGAGACGAGAGGAACGGAACAGATGAGTAAAAGGCTGAACAAGCTGGATGGTAGAAGCAGGGGAACTTTCCATATTTGGTACTACGATCTTAGCAAGCAGAAGTTAGGTTTATGGTCGACGGACGGCTAACTTTTTTCGATAAAATCCTTACATAATTCGATAAACGACTTTAACCTCAGATGGAGATTTTCCGTACAGTAAGTATCCCACATTTTAATAATTATAGTCATGGAAGAATATATTGCCATCTCCCTTGTTGTAGGTCTTGCCTTATTTATGGTTTCTGCTGTTTGGACTGTTTATGAGAAAGCAGGTCGCAGAGGCTGGGAGGCGCTGATCCCTTTTTACAACCTTTATGTTCTAACCAAAATCGTGGGAAAGTCAGGCTGGTTTATGGCCCTTTACTTTTTACCAGTAGTTTCTTGGTTTGCTTGGGCGGTTACCGCCATTGAGCTAAGCAAAAAGTTTGGTCGTAGTGAAGCCTTTGGCTTTGGCCTCTTCTTTTTATACCCCATTTTCCTACCAATTCTTGCATGGGGAGAGACTTCTCCACTAGCTGATTTGCCAGAAAATGAGCCAGTAGACAATACTTTTGTCAATGAAGATGGAGAAACCATCGAAAGAATTCCCGTGGAAGAGTGGGAAGCATAAAAAAGCCAAATTTACGCCTAAATATAAAGGGCCTTACCAAATCGGTAAGGCCCTTATTTTTTGAATGATATTATGCTAAGCTTAGAAGCGGTTGCGTAATAGGGTGATGAATTCACTTACTACCAAATCGTCAGGGTTTAAGCTATCATTGCTTAAGATATACTTCTTGACGAGTGATTCTACTTCAGCTTTGTTTTGGGCATTGTTGACCTTCTCAACGATTACTCGGAAGCGCACATTGTTGCCATCAAACACCTTCTGAACGTATTGGTATTGCTTATGAATTGGAATCTCTTCTAGTTGAATCTTACGATTGCCATTTACAGAGGTGCTAACATTGCCATTGCTTTGCGCAGGGGCAAATTTATCAGCGATCGTTTGCGAACTGCTCTGTAGCTTATCTAGGATAGAAGCAGGCTTTTCTTCCTCAGCAATTTCCCAGCTAGCAGACTCGGCAGCACTTACTACCGAAGGAGCTTCCTCAACCGCAGCCGATGCCTCTACAGCGGGGACATCTTCTACAACTGGTGCTTCTTCTACAGTTTCAACCACTTCTGTCGCGGCCTCAACGACCTCTTCGACAACGGGAGTCTCTTCTACGACTTCTACTACTTCCTCGACCACTTCTTCTACTGGGCTTTCCGCTACTGGAGCTTCTTCCTCCACAGCAGCGGGAGCTTCTTCAGGAGTAGTATCCTCTTCTTTCTGACTCAAAAATCTATCTAGGAAAGAAACAGTAGACTCTTGAGATTCTTCAGTTTCCTCATTGCTTACACTTTCAAGGATAGAAGGTGCGACTGAAGCACCATTTTCAGCCTGCTTTTCGATGAAGCTGTCAAGAATGGTTTTGGTCTTTTCTTCCTCTTCAACAGCTGGCTCCATACTCGCAGCCATTTCAAGGAATTCATCCTTCTCTTCAGCCGTAGCTTCCTCTACGATTTCTTCTGTTACCGAAACCTCTTCTACGCTTGCGGCTACTTCTTCAACAGCCTCCACAATTGCAGGCGCTTCTTCTTCTACTGATTTTTCAACCGCACTTACTTCTTCCACCGCAGCTTCGACAATAGCAGGCGCTTCTTCCTCTGCAGGAGTTTCTGCATCTACGGCCGGAGTCTCATCTAGCTCATCATCGTCAAGGTCAAAAGTCGTTGGTGCAGCTTCCACTGTTTCTTCGACTGTTTCTTCAACACTTTCTTCGGTTTCCTTGACAACTTCTTCAACGGTTTCTTCAATTTCTTCTGTAACCGCTTCAACCTCTTCGACAGCAGCTTCAACTTCCGTCTCGGCTTCATCGCTAGAGAGATCTATTTCGCCATCATCTTCAAGATCTATATCAAAAACATCTGCGGCTTTTGCGGCAGATAGCGTATCAAATAGACTCGCTTTGCGTTGTGCTTCTTCTTTTTCGCGCTGTTCTTGTTCCGCTTTGAGGCGGGCCTCTTCTTCGAGACGCTTTGCTTCCGCTTCTGCCTCGGCTTTAGCGGCTTCCTCAGCCAATCGTTTTGCCTCTGCCTCTGCTTCCGCTTTGGCAGCTTCTTCAGCAGCGATACGGGCCTTTTCCTCTTCTTCTTGCTTCGCTAGTTCTGCTTGACGTTCAGACTCAATTCGCGCTTCTTCATCTAGCGCTATCTGCTCGATATCTTGTAGCGACTTGCCACTGAGTTTCTGCAGAATGGCATCTCTATATTGATCAATGTGCTGCCCACTCTTTTGACTGTAGAGGGCAAAGACACGATTCATCTTTTCAAAGAAGGTACCTTTATCTACCGTGGAGAAATCATTTTTCTGGCAGTATTTCAAAATACTGTTGACCACAAAATCTAAATCCGAAAAGAAAGGTACATAGCGGCCAAACAAATCGACTGAAGTCTGGTTCCCATTAATGAAGAAAAAGCTACTAAATGCATCATGCGGATCTAATAGTAACTTTAAGTTATTATATACCGCTCTCTGTAGTAAAGGCTGAAAGTCCGCTTTTTCAATTTGAATATGACGAGATAAAAGATTGCGAAGGTCTTTGAGTGCCTCCTCAATTTCAGCATGTTCAAAATCAAAGAATGGATGCTTCAATTTAGAAATCTGCATATTCCAGACCTGATAGACCTGAAATAGCAAAAACTTATTTATTTGTTCATGTTCGGTAAAGGCAGACAGTTCCTCCCCTCTAATCACCCCGTCTTTAAAAGTGTGACGGGTCAGGAGAGATTCACTGACCTCCTGGGCGAGTTCGTTCAGTTTTTCTTCCGGCAAATGGACTGCTTTCATTACGCTCATCTAGATATGTGTAAGAATTTAGCAAAGCACACAGGCTTCAATATACAGTTTTTGTAAAATCAAAGGAAATTACGGTTTGTGAAAGGGACAATGACTAAAGGATCATGTTAGACATGAGCTTTGTTTGGTCGAAAATTAGGCAACTATGCTGCCAAATGTCGACAAAGTACGCTCAACGGATCAAATAAGTCCCTGGCTTGTAAGGATTTAGCCCTTATTGTATAAAGAACGAAATGTTATGGAGATGCTTCCCCCCAAATATTCCTGCATACGAGTTACAGAAAATTGTCTGATTTCCCGTACATTTAAGCTGTGAACCGACACGCATACGTGATCTTGATCGTCGCTTCTCTGGGTCTTGGCTGTAGCAAAAAAACAGTACAAACCCTCCCTACCACACTGACGATCGATAGTCTTTATCGCATTGATTTGCCTGACAATCTTGTCCCAGGCTATGAGATGCACGACTATGCTAGTCTTCAATATTACGATACTGAAGCGCTATTTTATGTAATCGGCCTCGAGGATTCAAAAGAAAATCTGGGTGAGATAAAACGCAAACAACTCAAGCTTGGCGGCTATTTTGACCACCTCCAAAGGAGTGCTTTTGAGCATATCGATTCAGTACGTCAAATTGCCTCCGCAGAGTTTACCAATCCCCATGGTATCCACATTCAGTACGGCGACTATTATACATCCGGCAAAAACCTTGCCCAGATGGACCTCTTTTACAGAATCTCTGTCTGTGAAAATGAGGATTATTTCTACCAACTAGTCATCTGGATGCCATTTGACACCTATTGTGACAAGATCAAGTGGATTGATATGATCTCTTCTTCCCTACGATTTATTGAAGACAGCGTTGCCAGTCCGCCTACCATTTCTGCAGACTAGCCCTTATCTTTGCAGCTTTTCGCAAAGCAATAGCAATGTCTCTTAACTCTCTTCATGCCCTTAGTCCCTTGGACGGGCGCTACCAGTCAAAACTGGCCGCTCTCTCTCCTTTTTTTAGTGAAGCAGCCCTGATTCGCTACCGCGTTTGGGTAGAAGTAGAATACCTCATTGCTTTGCATGAGCAGGCTCCTCGACCTTTACAGGCTCTAAGTGCTTCTGATCAAACTTTTCTGCGCTCTCTGTACCTAGATTTTCAAGATGCAGACGCCCAAAGAGTCAAAGAGATCGAAGCCATCACCAATCATGACGTTAAAGCGGTAGAATATCTGATCAAGGAAAAAATCGAAGCCGAAGGTCGTAGCAACCTCATCCAAAACAAAGAGTTTGTTCACTTTGGCTTAACCTCGCAGGATATCAATAATACCGCCACTCCGATGATGATTCGGGACGCTATCCAACAGGTTTATCTAGCTCGCATTGAGGAGATTATCTCTGTACTAGCCGGCTTCGCCGAACGCTGGAAATCCATCCCCATGCTGGCGCGCACCCATGGTCAGGCCGCTTCCCCTACCAATCTCGGTAAAGAGATACAGGTATATGTCGTCAGGCTGCAAACTCAGGTGGACGAATTAAAGGCCATCCCCTATCCCGCCAAGTTTGGAGGGGCTACCGGCAATCTAAATGCCCACTTTATTGCCTATCCAGAGACAGATTGGCATCAATTTGCCAATCATTTTGTGCACGAATATCTAGGTTTGAGTCGTTCTTTTCCGACCACTCAGATCGAACACTACGATGGCCTCGCCCGCATTTTTGATTGCTTGCGTCGCATCAATACGATTGTAATTGATCTCTGCCAGGATATGTGGATTTACATCTCGCAGGATTACTTCAAGCAAAAAGTAAAAGCTGGCGAGGTAGGATCTTCCGCCATGCCTCACAAAGTCAATCCCATTGATTTTGAAAATGCTGAAGGTAACTGTGGCTTATCAACGGCATTACTTGAGTTTTTGAGCCGTAAGCTCCCAGTTTCACGTCTGCATCGCGATTTGACCGATTCTACCGTACTTCGCAATGTGGGCGTTGCTTTGGGTTATGCCTATCTCGCCCAAGGCTCTCTCTTGAAAGGCTTAGGCAAGCTACTGGTCAATGAAGCTGCTTTTCAGGCCGATCTCGATAAGAACTGGGTTGTGCTTGCAGAGGCAATCCAAACCATTTTGCGTCGTGAGGCATATCCCAATCCCTACGAAACCCTACGTGATCTCACCCGTGGCAATGCTGGCATCAATGAAGCTAGCTTAGCCGCCTTTGTTGAAGGCCTCGAAGTAAGCGAAGAAGTAAAGGCAGAGCTGCGTGGCTTGCGGCCTGAGACTTATATTGGGAGGTAGTTTTTTATTTACTGCTTCGCAGAACGATCATCCCTTTTGGTGCAGATTTGCTAGAGACAAACGTTCCGCGTTCCGAAAGCTTTCGGGAGTAAAAACAAAAAAGATACCGGATAATGCTCATAAATTCGCATTTTCGGCATGACGTTTTATCTCTTTGCCCAAGGCCAGAAGCACCTCATTAGTCATCCCGGCCAAGGAACGCGAGCCGGGATCTAAATTGAGACAAGCGTTCCGCGCAGCGGTAAAAAAAATAAAGATCAAAGCAAAAGCCTGATTGATAAATCTCCTTATCAATCAGGCTTTTTGAAAAATAGCTGCTTTACATTTTATCGAGATAGCCCTGTCTAGCGGCAAATACCACCAAACCGGCCGTATTTTTGGCGCCGGTTTTTTCAAGTAAGCGATTGCGGTACCCCTCGATGGTACGAGGGCTCAAAAATAGCTTATCGGCGATCTCAGAGGTGGT
>CAZHOC010000312.1:0-1390 GCA_964534295.1 uncultured Bacteroidia bacterium
AATGAGTAGTCATCCCACCAGGATTGGAACCATGATCGGGCTCGGTCAAGCCAAAGCAACCCATCATTTCCCCTGCAGCAAGTTTGGGAAGGTATTTATGCTTTTGCTCCTCACTACCGTATTTGTAGATCGGATACATTACCAAAGAACCTTGAACCGAACACATAGAGCGGATACCCGAATCTACCCGTTCGATTTCTTGCATGATCACCCCGTAGGAAATTTCATCCAAACCGGGACAACCATATTCCTCTGGTAAAGAAGGTCCAAAGAGGCCCAGCGCGCCCATTTCTTTGACTAGATGAGTGGGGCATTCATTGTTTTGCGCCCAATCATTGATATAGGGAGACACTTTTTCATTGAGCCAATCGCGCACAGAGGCACGGATCAGTTTATGCTCTTCGGTAAGTAATTCATCAAGCTGATAGTAGTCAGGCGCTTCATAACGGTGCGCCACTTTTCCATGATTTTTTTCCTTGATCATAAAATCCCTTTTTGATAATCTATAAATAGGAAAGCAACAGTCTTAAACAGCAAATAATTGTCCTTTTTAAGCTTTGTATGAGAGGAAAAACTCCCTAACTACTGTTTATACGGTAAGCTACCCATTCATTACCGCAAATTACTGACTTTTATTCGGATAAGTGGCGATTGTGTAGTAAAATCGCCAATATAGTTGTCTCGAATGAATCGACTGCTGAACATATTTTCATGGCGTAAACTCAAGAATCGGAAATTCCAGACCCGGATAATCCTGATTTTGGGCTTTTTGCTGCTGATGACATTGATTTTGCCAAGGTCTTTTCGTTTGAATTTGCAGCATAAAAGAGGGCAAATCTGGCCCCATGAAGATCTCAGTGCTCCCTACGACTTTTTTGTTTTAAAAGCGGCGGATACCCTAGCTGCAGAACAGGCCAAAGCCGCTGAGCAAGTAGCCGATATTTATGTGCTGGACACCAGTCGAGTGCGACAGTCTCAAGACCAGTTGGTCCTGAATGTAAAAAGTCTGAGTAAACGTCTGCAACAATATCGGCAAGCGATTAGCCAAGGAGATAGTTTGAACAGCAAAAGGCATATTAGGCAGTTTTTTCAGCCAGAATATGGAGATTTTCCAGTGGAGCAATTTCCTGCAATTGGCGACTACGACGCCTGGAGCTCGCAATTGATAGTAGATGCCTTTAGAGTGGCCAATCAAGTTTATGAGATTGGGTATCTCAATGCGCCAGACCTCTCGCAAAGCGATCATTATGTTGCCTTGCGCCAGCAAGCGGCGACTGAAAAGTGGGTACCAATCAATCAATTATTGGTAGATAAGGTTGCGCTCATGCAGTATCTGCAAAACGATCTCAACCTCAAAAACAATTTTAAAGATCGGTTATTGGCTTATATC
>CAZHOC010000312.1:1416-6397 GCA_964534295.1 uncultured Bacteroidia bacterium
AATTATCTCTTCAATGAGGCCCTAACTGAACAGGAAAGACAGCAACAACGCAATCTCGTCTCACCAGTATCGTCAGAATACAAACAAGGAGACCCGATCGTAGAGCGAGGGGAAATCGTTACCGCAGAGGTAGAAAAAGCCCTCAATGCCCTCATCCAAGAACGGCAAAAGCGAGCCATTAGAGATAGTCTGTTGGAGGTTTCAATCAGCCAGTTTTTGGTGATTGCCATGATTAGTGCCATCCTCTTGGTATATCTCGCCTTCGATCGACCGCGGATTTATTTTGACAATAATAAACTAGCGCTCATCTTTTTCACCTTTGTTATTACGGTGGGATTGATGGTGTTAACCTCAAGGATTGGCAACTACGTACTACGCCAAGGAAGCACTCAGCCTAGTTTAAGTTTTATCTATCTCGCCCCAGCTTGCTTGGTTCCGATATTCATGCGGAACTTCTTTGGTTTGGGCACAGCCTTCTTATGTAATCTATTGGTAGCCTTTTTTGGAGCAGTTTTGATCCAACAAGATTTGGAATATGCTTTTGTGCAAACCGTGGCCGGAACAGTGGCCATTTATAGCATGACAAATCTGCGCAAGCGAGAGCAGTTTTGGTATACGCTGCTTTACATCTTCATTGGCTATGTACTGTCCTTCTTGATTTACAATCTGTATTCAAAGGGTGGTTTCAGAGGAATCGATTATCCCAACATTTTGCTCTTTATGGGCAATGCTTTGGCTACCGTGATTGCTTTTAACTTGATTTTCCTATTTGAGAAGCTCTTTGGGATCACTTCAGATCTGACTTATCTCGAATTATTAGATACCAATCACCCACTTCTCAAAGAACTTGCACGCAAAGCGCCTGGGACCTTCCAGCATAGCCTGCAAGTAGCCAATTTAGCGGAATCGGTTATCAGCGAAATCGGCGGCAATGAACTGCTTACTCATGTGGGAGCCCTCTATCATGATGTGGGCAAGATGCCCGATCATCAATACTTTATCGAGAATATGTCCGAAGAGGATAAACGCAACAATCCTCATGAAAAAGTCAGCAATCTCGAAAGTGCCCGCATTATCATCGGACACGTAGCCAAAGGCGTAGAATTGGCAAATAAGCATCATTTGCCTAAGGAGATTATTCAGTTTATTCAAACTCACCACGGAAGCACGCGGGTAGAATATTTCTACCGCAACTTCCTCAAGGAGAAAGAGGAGAATATCAATATTGATGAATCTGCCTTCCGCTATCCAGGTCCGAAACCATTTTCAAAAGAAACGGCGGTCTTGATGATTTCTGACTCCATCGAGGCAGCCTCACGGGCAATGAGCAAGCCAACCCCGGAGAAGCTGCAGAAGCTGGTTGATTCGATTGTGAATTACAAAATCGAAGATGGGCAACTGGAGGATTGTAATTTGACATTTAAGGACATCACTACTATCCGCAGAGTCCTCCACAAAAAGCTCATCAGCATCTATCACGCCCGCATCGAGTATCCTGAGGAGGTCAGTCCAAAGGTTTAGTTTGCTGGTCTTGCTGCCACCAAAAGAGATTATTTTTCATCTTATCCCATTTGACGCGATTCATCGCCGTCTTTTTGGTGAGCTTCTTAAAGGCGCGTTCGTCTATCTCCTCCCAATCTACCATCTGCATTTGATGATGACCGAGGGGTTTAAAATCCTCTCCATGAGGACGAGAAAAGCGATTCCAAGGACATACTTCCTGACAAATATCACAGCCATAGGCCCAACCCTCTAGCCCCTGCGCTTGTTCGGCCGTCATCGCATCCTTAAGTTCGATGGTCAGGTACGAGATGCACTTATTGGCATCGATTTCATAAGGCTCCAATGCATCTGTCGGGCAAGCGTCAATGCATCTGGTACAGGTACCACAGTAATCTTTGATCGGCCCATCATATTCTAACTCAAGGTCCAAAATGATTTCGCCGATGAAGAAGTAAGAGCCTCTTTGGGGACTGATCAGATTGGTATGCTTGCCAATCCAACCAAGGCCAGAGCGTTTGGCCCAAGCCTTATCCATTACCGGGGCGGAATCAACAAACACTCTTCCGGGCACTTCTGTCCCCACTTGTTCGTGTATCCAGCGAAAAAGGGTGTAGAGCTTACGTTTGAGTACTTTGTGATAGTCAAGCCCCCAGGCATAGCGGGAGATTTTGGGGCCGCCTGCGGGGAACGCTTCTCCCTCTGCGGGAAAGTAATTATGAATAACACTAATCACCGATTTGGCCCCTTCTACTAGTTTCCGGGGGTCGACTCTCTTGTCAAAATAGTTTTCCATGTATTGCATGCTGCCTTGGCGGCCGGCCTGCAACCATTGCTCCAAATCTCGCGCTTCGGCGTCCATCATCTCAGCCTTGGCAATCCCCACCATATCAAAGCCGAGGCCTAAGCCTTCTTCCTTAATGGCATGGGAAAGAGATGCTGGAGACATATTCAATTTGTTGAAGGCTTGAGTGATTGAATGTATGAATCAAAGGCATCCCAAATTACAACTCTTAAACTCAACAATTCAAAAATTCAGTCCTTCTACAATTCCCATGTATCTTTCTTCGTATTTATGATTTTGAACTTTTCGAGATTAAACAGATTTTGAGCGTAGGAAATATTCACATGCAAAGGACACTGGTATTATTGATCTCCCTGGGCTTTTTGTGGCCTGCTTTTGGTCAAAAAGAAAGCGCACGTACTTATGAGTTTCCTCCAGGGCGAGAGGGCGCAATGCAGATATTAGAATTTTTGCTTTATGCCGATGAAGAGGAACGGATCGATCTTAGCGTTCAACTTAGACCAGATCGCGAGGATTGCGATGCCGTCTTTACTGAGGAATATGCCCGCAAAGTCTATCGTTACCAACAGCGAATCAACAAAATGGCTCGCATCGTCGTCCAACCCTTAATGGAAGGACAGACGGATATTTTGTTATGGGAGGCTACTACGCAAGACCTTATCGATTATCAAGGTGAGGCGAGATTTTTTCCTGGAGGTTATAAAGAAATCGCTCAATATCTTCAACCAGACTTCACCTTTTACCGCTTCAAATTTATTGAGCCCGGCCATAAGCTAGGGAGTGCCTACGATATGTTGGTTTACGTCAACAATCATTGGCGACTGATTCATCGACCTTGGGTGGTGATGTTTGATTAGCGGCTAAGTTCGTAGATTCCGATAGTGTTTTCGGTTCCATTCCATTTTACTTTGCGACTGCTTCGCAGAACGCTAAACCCTTCCGCCTCTAAACTTGCTAAAAAGGGTTTGGCTATTGCCCTACCCGGCTCGGTCAATAGCCCTTTTACCCCTGATTTGAGTAAAGTCCTAAATGCCATCCTTAGTGGCTCAAAATTTCTTTCTTCATAGGCGACGTCAGCCGCCAATACCCAATCCACTTCTAAATTAGGATCAATATCTCGCCAATCGATGAGGGCCGTCTGGGCCGGTTTGTGAAGGTTTTCAAGCCAGCCTAATTCTGCCATGTTCACAGCTTCAGGCAAATAATCACTAAGCGTAACCTCGCAGCCTTTTCTTCCCGCTGCTATACCAGATAGTCCCAATCCACAACCAAGTTCCAAAACTTTGGTACCTAGCTGAAAGCGATCATCTTCTAAGATCAGTTCGGCCATAGCAATAGCAGAGTGCCAAAGCTCGGCCCAATAGGGAATGCGTTCGTCAAGGACGTCCTCATGCGCCTCTCCCTTAGCTAATAGCTCCTCCAACAAGGCATCGACATCTCCCACCAAATACAAAACAAAGGTCTCTCCAGCTACTTCTAGAGAGACCTTATCAAAAGTATATCGTGTTTGGAGTGCATTGAGCAACTCCTCTTTTCTTAGTGACTGAGCGTTCGCCGACATAGGCGCAAACATACAGAAACTATAGATTTCTCGCTTGATCTATTAAGTCTTTTAATTCTTGGCGATAGTTGTAAGGATCAAATGTACTAGCATCTTCCAACCAATCTAAAATGCTCGCATAGCTGAGACTACCTTTGTAATCAGAATCTCGCAATATCAAAGCAAAACCGGCAATGGTAGCAGCAAAACGCTGATTTTCAGAAGCCTGCTCAAAGCTGACCTCTTGATCTACTACTTCTAATTGTAACGCTTGGCTGACATCCGCATCAGGATCTTTGTAGCGAAAGTCAATGGTAAAGGTGTTGTAATCCTTATAGTTGACATTGGGAACTGGAATGAGCTCATATAGGGCAGTGATCGATTGATTAGCGCCTATTTCACCAGCATCCTTGCTATCATCTTCAAACTCATCATTTTCCAAAAGTCGATTTTCATAGCCAATCAAGCGGTATTGCTCCACAACTTGCGGATTAAACTCCACCTGTACTTTCACATCTTTGGCCACGGTATAGAATTTCGAAAATTCGTCGACCATGATCTTCTTGGCTTGCTCTTCGCTATCGATATATTCGAAATTACCATTACCGTTATTGGCGAGTTGTTCCATCATGCCTTCGTTGAGATTGCCAGTACCGACACCCAATACGCTAAGGAAAACGCCTGACTCTCGCTTCTCCTCTATCAATTCGATCAGTTGATCTTGGTCGCTAATGCCAATGTTAAAATCCCCGTCTGAACCCAAGATAATGCGATTGTTACCTCCTTGGATAAAGTTTTGCTCGGCAATCTCATAAGCCGTAATGATGCCTTGAGCGCCATTGGTTCCACCACCCGAAGAAAGCTTATTGATTCCTCTTCTGATCTTTGCCTTTTTGGTACCAGGAGTGGATTCAAGCACGATTTTTTGAGAGCCTGCATAAGTAACAATAGCAAGACGGTCATCATCTCGCATCTCATCAACAAATAGATTGAAGGCGGTCTGTAACAATTCTAGCTTATCCTTTGATTTCATCGAACCAGACACATCGATCAGCAGGACGAAATTGGAGGGTGGCTGCTGAGCTCTCGGGATATCCTTTCCTTGGATGCCAATGCGAACTCGTTTATGCCCCTCT
>CAZHOC010000313.1:0-6388 GCA_964534295.1 uncultured Bacteroidia bacterium
CGCATGCGCATTTTGCGCCTGATCGAAAACATGACCCTGGGCCGCAATGCCGTCGGTTATCTAACCGAAAGTATGCACGGGGCAGGTTCTCCGCAAGCTCAGCGAATCCAAATTGGCAGAGCCATGCAAATCGAATACAAAAAACAGCTCGCCAAGGTCTTGGCTGGCATCGCTACTGCGGAAGAGAGGGAAGCTTTTGAAATAGAACTCAACACCTATTTTGGGCGAGTTTTTGAAGTCAAATAAGGCCTCAAAAACGCTCAACAGAACTATAAACTATGACTACTTACCACAAAATGTTGCTAGGGGCCTTCATGGCCCTTTGCATGGCTTTCAATCTGCAAGCCCAATCGCCTACGCTCGAAATGGCCTCTGCAGAAAGTGTTCAGCTCTCCCCTACTCAACTCGCCAATATCGACGCGCTATTTGAGGAATATATTGATCAAGGCTTTATGCCAGGCGGTGTAGTAATGATTGGTCGCCGAGGAAAAATCGCCTACTTCAAGAACTTTGGCTACAGTAACATCAAAAAGGAGATTCCCTATAACAATGACGATATCTTTCGCATCGCCTCTATGACTAAGGCTCTCACTACTACCGCCGTTCTTAAGCTCTATGAGCAGGGAAAATTTCTTTTAGACGATCCTATCGCCAACTATATTCCCGCCTTTGCGGAGACGAAGGTCATGACATCTTATGATGAGAAAGAAGGCACCTTCGAAACCGAAGATTTAGAAACACCCATCACGATTCGGCATCTTCTGACCCACACATCTGGAATCCCCTACCCCTTTGTTGATCCGGCGAAAAGCATTTATAAAGAAATTGATGCTGATAAGTTTGGACTCAGCCATAAAGAGTTTACCACAGAGGAGATGGTCAACAAAATCGCCTCTTTACCCTTGATGCATCAACCAGGTAAAAAATGGACCTATGGTCATAGTGTAGACGTACTTGGTTACTTTGTAGAAGTAGTCTCTGGTCAAACTTTAGGAGTGTATTTGAGTGAAAATGTGTTCCAGCCCTTGGGTATGAATGACACCTACTTTTATGTCCCCGAGGAAAAGCAAGATCGGATCGTCCCTGTCTATGGCGAGTTTGAAAAAGCAGGCCTGCGCAAAATGCCCGATCTGCTCTACAATTACCCTAGCTTTGGTCGAGAGGATCATTTCGCAGGCGGAGGTGGGTTATCCTCGACTGCTATGGATTATGGTATCTTTTGCCAAATGATGCTCAATATGGGCGAATACAATGGCAAGCGTATCCTAAGCCGTAAAACCATTGAGCTTATGACGACAGATCAATTAGCTCTCATGGGTATCGATTCAAAAGGTGTGTTAGGAGACAGTGGCAATTCTTTTTGCTTGGGCTTTGCGCTTACTACGGATCGTAGCGTGGCAAGCAATCACGGCTCGGTAGGGCAGTTTAGCTGGGGAGGCATCTTCAACACCAAATATTGGATTGACCCAGAGGAAGAAATGTTTATGGTTGCCATGACCCAAATGCTCCCTTTTTATCATCAGGAGTTTTGGCAAAAGCTCAATACCATTATTTACTCCTCGGTAACGGACTAGCTATTGGGCGTTTCATAAATTCTAAGCGTTCGGCAAAGCCGATGTCCCTCACTGCTCCAAGTGCCTGTAAAGCCATGAGGCAGGACAAACCAATCACCAGCATAAAAAGTATCACTTTGGCCATCTGCGGCTGTTATGGTGATTTTTCCAGCCAATACGCCAACCAATTGTTCCGGCAATGGGTTGGCGATTTTGTATGCTTGGGGCGTCTCGGCTTCTACACTTACACTTAATTCTACCCCGCTAGCGAGCAGATCACGGTAGCGTTCGGAGGAGCCGCTGGAATCCACCTTCGTCAAACCAAAACCAGAGAGTTTCGCCCGATCAAGAAGCTGAGGTAATCGACCTGTCAATTGTTCGGTAGAGGCTGCTCGCTTGGTCGTTATCACAGACAACTCATAATAGTATTCACCTTGGGTTTCCCAGCCTCCTGTGTAACCACGATGGGCGAAGAAATAATCTCCCGTTTTGAAAAGCCGTTCTGCGCCATGGAGTGGGCTTATTCGAGCCTGTCCATTGAGGACAAAAAGAAATTCGTCTATGCCAAAATTGTTCATCTGTCCGGGCCAAGTCTCACTCGAAACGATATAGACACTTATCTCCGGCCCGCGGTAAAGGTTTTTCTGAAAAAATTGTCGCTCGGGTTCGTTGGGATTCGTGATTGGTTTCAGGTCCACACCTGAAAGCGTAGCCTTATCTAACAGCAGCGGACGAATTATCTCATTCGTTCCATTTTGCGCATTTAGAACAGATACAAATCCAAACAAAAAGATCAGACAAAAACTCAGTCTAGGCATGATAGTGTATTTAGGTACAGGAATTTGCACATAAACGCTAAAAGCCAGACCGTTCAAATTTGCCAGTTTCTATTTTTTTCACTGCTGCGCAGAACGCTTAGTTTAAGGTCTGAGGGTTTGATTTGCTGCTTTGTTGAATCCAGCGGTTCTCTGTGCCTCTGTGTACCATGATTTAGCCTTTCTTGCTGCGCAGAACGCTCCGTTCATTAGGCGAATGCTAGGGATGAGCGTTCGGCGATGGAGCCGTACAAAAACCAGAGATCTGCTAACTTTTCTCTATCCAAAGCTTCTCTCGAGTCGCTAGTTTAAAGCTGTAGATGATGATCGCAATTGTGATCACGCTGATGATGCAGCCCCACATAAAATAGTTGCCAAAAGTATGTTGGGCTATTTTGGCTGTATCAGATAAAGCCTCCTTTCCTCCAACTGTTGCTTTTTCGGTAAACAGATAAAACACCTGTAAAAAAGTACTCAAGCTCGCTTGTAGGCCTAGATACTGAACCAGAAGCTGTTGGTTTCGGGTGCTGCCTTTCCAACTTACATAGACGATAAACAGACCGATAATCGAAAGAATTATTATTCCCCAAACTGTCCTGATCCAGATCCCCACAGAGAGAAAAATCATGCAGGCTAAGATGATCAAACTGATACGGGCCCACTTTTTATGTCTGCCGCTAATGATCATGATACTGCCCGCAATGGGGGGTCCCAATAATCCTCCTAGCCCCACCAAAGCTCTCCCTATATCATAATTGATCCAAAAGCCTTTCGGATTGGTATAAGCCAACCCACTACCATTGGCAAAAATCTCCAGCTTTAAGAATTCGCCCCCTAATATCAGTGCCATCAAGCCATGCCCCATTTCATGAAACCAGGTCCCAAGCAGCACAAATGGATAGAGCAGAATCCCACCGAAGGGGAGATTCCAGATGATGAGCGTAAGGATCGCGACGCCCCAGAGCAGGAAATAGGTTTTATCGCCTTTGGAGAGACCTTTATCGATCTCTTTTTTCATGTTCATGCTGCTGCTGTTTACTGATAGCCTTGGGCTTGTAGGTGGAAGAGTTCGGCGTATAAGCCGTCCTTTGCCAACAACTCTTCGTGTGAGCCTAGCTCCACCATCTCGCCCTTGGTCAGTACTAAGATACGATCTGCCATGCGAACTGTCGAGAATCTATGAGAAATTAATACCGCAGTTTTGCCTTTGGTGAGATCCGCAAAGCGTTCGAAAACTTCATACTCCGCTCTAGCATCGAGCGCAGCGGTAGGCTCGTCGAGGATAAGTAATTGCGCATCTCGCATATAGGCACGACCAAGCGCGACCTTTTGCCATTGACCACCCGAAAGATCCACCCCACCTTCAAAACGACGGCCCAGCATTTGCTCATAACCATTTTCTAGGCGCTCGATCACCGTATCAGCCATACTTTGTTCGGCAGCATGGGTGATGGTATTTTGCTCTTCGCGCAACGATATGTTTCCGATCGCGATATTGTCAGCAGCCGTCATGTTGAAGCGCACGTAATCCTGAAAGATCACTCCGATTGCTTGACGTAGTTCAGCAAGGCTGTAATTACGAATATCCACCCCATCGAGCAGAATCCGTCCTTCAGTCGGATCATAAAGGCGCGCAAGGAGTTTTACGAGCGTGGTCTTTCCGGCCCCATTTTCGCCCACTAAGGCTAGTTTTTCACCTGCATTGAGGTGAAAGCTGAGGTTTTTGACGGCGTAGATATCGGTATTAGGATATTTAAAACTGACGTTTTCAAAAGTAAAGCCTTTGGCAATCGGCTGTGGTAATAATTGTGGTTCGACAGGGCTGGCAATCGCTGGCTCCATGGCAAAGAAGTCAAACAAATCTTGCAGATAGAGCGCACTCTGGGCGATAGCCGAAAAGCGCGTCAACATGCCCTGTAGTAGATTGCGTAAGCGATTGAAAGAGCCCGCCAAAAAGGTCAGATCCCCCAAGCTAATCTGGCCTTGAATCGTCTGAATAATGATCAACACATAGGCCGCATAATAGCCGATATCGCCCAAGCTGTTGAAGATAAAGCCATAAACTGCTCTTTGGATGGAAAGTGCCCGATTGACCAGATAGTATTTATGGGCTAGCTGCGCAAAACGCGTTTTGATAAAGTCCGCCAGCCCAAAGATTTTGACCTCCTTGGCCGTCTGATCGCTTGCGCCAACATAGCGGAGATAATCCAACTCTCGACGCTCTGGCGTCCAATTACGCGCCATTGAGTAGGAACGCTGATTGAAATGTGTCTCGCTCACAAAAGCAGGGATCACCGCCAAAACCAGCAGCAAAATTAGCCAAGGGTTAAAGATCACCAGACCGGCCGCGAGGAAGAAGATCGTAATCAAATCCTGCACCTGCATCAGCAATTGGGAGAGCAATACGGTGCGGCTAGTGGTTTGACGCCTGGCTCGCTCCAGTTTATCGTAAAAGGCAGCGTCCTCAAACTGAGGTAAGTCCATCTTGGCGGCATGGGCAATCAATTTGACCGAGGTTTCATTACTCACCAAGTCCCCCAACAAAGCGTCGAGCAGGGAAATCCCACGATTGATCACCGCACCAAAAAGGGCAATCCCAAGCTCTAGGCCTACTAATAGCCAAATGTATTCCCTATCAGCATCAGCCCCAGCAGCACTCAGGCGTACTACCTCATCTATGATGAGTTTACCAATGTATAGAGTGGTTACTGGTATACCCGATTTGACTAGCCTAAGGGCAATATTACCCAAGGTCATGCCGCGGTGCGTTTCCCAAACCAGTTTGAGAAAGGGCGGCAGGTGCTTCAAAGCACGAAAACTATCACGTAGGCTTAGCTCTCCTCCGTAGCGTTGACCACGGGCAGAAGACTTAAATAATCGGGACCAAAGATTCATAGGCAATAATATAATATTTTCAGCAAGAGGGAGTTATCTAAATAACACAGATAAAACGCACCTAGATCAACATGAAATCGTTCTTTTTCGGAGGGCTCCTCGCCCTTCTAACGCTTTTTGCGGGGCCAAACGTGACACGTGCCTCGGATTCTACCCATATTATTTATCGTATCTACCTAGGCGTGGTCTCAGATCAAGCGGACCTAGCTCAATTTGAAAAGCTAAAGGCCTTGGGCTTTCTCACCTCCTATGCCAACGTCAGCCGGAGTGGTGATCGCATTGCCCCTGGACTGCGGGTTTACCTCGGTGAATACCTTGATAAAACTACCGCAGCCCATATGTTGTTGCAGGTTTGGGGGGCAGGATTTGATAAAGCCTATATCGAACGCGACAATCTGACCCTGCGCTATGGGGTCGGCAGCGAATTAATATATACCATCCAGTTGGGTGCCTTTAGGCGACTACCTATGCAAAAATTTGCCGAGCTCAGGGATGAACTACCCTATGGCATCTATGTACGCTATGAAGATGGTTTGTTTAAGGTTTTTGCCGGTTTGTACGCCAGTTTTGAGCTTGCAGAGGTAAAACGCAAGACCATGCCTTGGTTGCGGAAGCAAGGCTATAGCACTGCTTACGTCAGACAGTTTCGAGAAGCATATATCTGGGAGGATTAGGCGGCTTTGGGGGCTTACTCCCGAAAACTTTCGGGACGCGGAACGCTTATCTCAGGCCGTACCAGGCAATATATCGCTACCTACAAATTTCTGGTCGGCTTCGATTCTGAAGGCCAAGTTCGGCAGCGCGATAAGGGTCTCATTTATGAACAGTAGCCCATTCCCCACTACTAGCATGATACTTATAATAACGCGATAGCGGCTCAAGTATGCACTCGAACCGCTATTGCTTATTCACTATGTTAGGCACTGCCTTTTATGAATCTTTAGCCATTTTGTCTGTCATTTCCGCAATTGAACTTAGCATAAAGGCTTGAAATTGTTCTTCCGTCATTTGCGGGTTTTTCATAAACTCATCATAGTTTGACCACCAAACCAGTATACACTTCCCATATCCAAGGTCAACAACTTGCATGAAGTTAGTCATACCTTTTACAGGTGCTCCCTCCAG
>CAZHOC010000314.1:0-6376 GCA_964534295.1 uncultured Bacteroidia bacterium
AATTAGTCCGGCCCCAGTCTGTGCTTGAAGAAGGAGTACCGTTAGATTCGGTCGGCTTTGTGCGCCGTAGTGGGGGACCGATCGAAGGCATTTTTCCTCAGGTGTTCTTCCAAGATCCTGCTGGCGAAGCCACCTACCTGCGCTTTGTGGTTTGGGTAAATGGCATTCCGCTCCCCTCTATCCAATTGTATACCGACAATTTTACGGATGGGGCTGAGGCCTTTGCTGCGCTGACCGTCTTCGGGATAGAGTCCGGTGATGAATTGATGATTCAGGCTTTTAGCCTCGACAGAGCGGGTTATGATTATTACAATACGCTTTCCAGTATAGTGGGGGATGCGTTTAATCCGGGGGGGCAATCAGCGGCTCCTGGCAATCCGACCTCCAATATCGAAGGCAATGCGGTGGGTTATTTTGGCGCCCATGCCGTCAGTACGATAAGTGTGCGTGTGCCCTAGTCGCTTAGGGCAGGAAGGGAAGAGGCTAGCCTTTTGGGTGATGCCTCTTTTTTTTGCCGCTGCGCGGAACGCTTGTCCCTAATGGGCGGCATACATGCGGCAGCTACAGATTGATCCTGATGCCAAAGGAGGTAATAAGTTCCTGCAATGGTCCTTTGTATAATTCATGCTCGTCCTTGGCTGGCATAAAGATATATTCGGGATAGATAAATAAGCGAGTACGCTCGTTGAGTTTGAAATTTAGGTTTAGACCCGCTGCGGCCCTGGAGTTGTATGATTGGCTGAGATAATCCGAGACATCGATTTTGGTGATGCTGTTGAGGCTTACACTGGAGCGGAGATCGAGACTATATTTCAAATCTAAATCCATGCCGATACGCTGACTGTTTAGGAGATTGAAGCGATTGCCTAGAGTGAGGGAATAGGAACGGATGCTAAAGTCTGCTTCTATGTCCTCCAAAAGGTATTTATTGCAGAGATAATCGCCATTGTTGATGTCGTGGATACAAATGGCGTTGCCGCGAATATCATAGTCAAAATAACCTTGGTCATCATACAGAGCGTCATAGGTAAAGCTGGCGCTTTTGTGATTGAGGTTAAAGCCAAGGATAGGGTTCAACCACCGCTTGAAGCTATAGCCTGTCTCTAGATTGATATTGTAACCCTTGGCAGGGAAGGGACGTCCGCTAAGCGCACCCACTAGAAAGAATTCATCCCAAAGGCTCATTTGATAGGCGCTATAGCCGATTTTGGCTTCTATAAAAAACTTGCTCGTCTCCTTGAGTGGGGCTGATTCTGGTACTGAAACGGCTTTTATGCTTGAATCTTTGGGGTTAAGGGGAGAAGTTAGCAAGAGATAATCGTTCCGCTGCAAGCGATAAAGGCTAAAAGAAGAAGCCAAAACACTATGAGCCACTTGAGCAGAATCTCTAAACGATAGAGCTGACGCTGGATTTAGCTCATCTGTTGAAAGAGCGGGCGATAATATGCCTGCAATTTTAGGATGGATACCTGTCTGGGCAAATTCTTTTAATTCCTCAAAGTTTGATTGATTTCTTTGTTGCTGAGACCGAATTAATGCATTCTGAGCGACTTTAGGACGCTTGGCAAAAATATCTTCTTGCTTTAATTGAGGCTTGATTAAATGAACTGGTGGTTTTGAAACTAGGGTATCGGAGCTGATGGCAGTTTGTCGAATAATGCTGCTAGTTTCTTCTTCGGTTTTTTCCTGAGGGCTAGGTGAAGGCTTGATGGAATGCTGGTTGCCAGAAAAGGTATTCCCAGATGCCTGTTGTTGATTAAGGACCACTTGTTCAATGCTAGCAGATTGAAAGTAGATCAGAGTACTCAGTCCTAAGACCAATAGAAGGCCTAGTAGGCTAATCCAAAAGATGAGCCATTTAGGTCGTTTGGGAGGATCGATCGCTTGTTCGATATTATCCCAGATGAAGGCCGGCGTTTGCTGTTCTCCGTCCTTTAATTGGTCCTGCAGAATTTTATCAAACTCATTCATAATAATGCTCTGCTATTTCTTCTACCCCTAATTCAATCAGAATCTTCTTCAACTGTGTCCTCGCCCGCACTAGTTGAGAACGAGAAGTACTTTCACTGATCTCTAGCATCTCACTTACTTCTTTATGGGCGTAGCCCTCTATCAACACCAAATTGACAATGGTCCGATAACCATCCGGCAACTGGCTTACCGCTTCAAAGAGTATTTGGTTTAAACGGCCTGTCTCGACTTGGTCGAGCCTAACTTCTACGACCTGATCTTCCACCGCAGATTTTTGATCAAACCAAGCTTCCTTGCGCGAATTTGCCCGGATCATGTTGAGGCATTTATTAACCACAATTCGTCGTAACCATCCCTCAAAAGAACCCTTGCCTTGGAAGTGCTCAATCTTCTGATAAGCCTGAATAAAGCTTTCCTGGAGGGCGTCAGCAGCATCAGCTTCGTCTTTTAGATAGCGCAAACAGAGGTAATACATCTTATCTGCATAAGCATGATAGATGACCTTAAAGGCGGCACTATTGGCCGCCTTTACGCAATCTTGAATGGCTCCTTCTAAGTTGATAAAGCTGTTGCTAAAAGGGTTCTACACAGAGATTATCGTGAGTGGTCTCAAAACCTTTTAAAACAATGGTATTGATGGGACCTTCTAAGACTACTCGAAAGGAAGGATCACCATTAGCGGCATTGCCTAAGGGAATGCTGGTATAAGTTACCCCATTGGGCAAAGTACTGAAGGGATTGCCGTTGACTTGAAATTCGTTAGGCTGAGTAACTGGAAAGACATTGGAGATATCAAAGGAGACTCGCTTTTGCAGATAGGTTAAACTCGAGAAGTCGATTTCGAGATCACAATTATTTACTTGTAATAGCTGTTGGTTAAAATTGACGTTTTCATCTCCTCCATAGGAATTAGGCGCTCCCCAAAATACGCTTCCATCTACTGGAAATAAGCCAAAATAATCTACCCATTTGGTGCGAAAGCTGATGCCGTCAGGTGATACATAAAAAGGGGCTCCAAAACTAGTTTGAGCCATCAAAACATCACTTGAATAAGCACTATCCTCGAAGGTAAAGCAAATAGAGTCTATATTGAAAATCGGTTGTATAAAGTCTTCCACGCACATATTGTCGATGGCGAGTTCCCAGCCACCCAGCTCGATATTATTGATGGGCCCAAAAAGCTCAATAAAATTACCGCTACTTAAAGGATTAACTTTGACCGTTACTCCAGTTTGAGGGAGGAGATAGTCAATACCATTGATCAAAAAATGAAAGTCGCCAAGGTCGCCATTGATATCAAAGGAGACCTTTTTCGCACTATTGGGGAAGGTGGCAAAGTCGAAAAGGATATCAGCATCAGCAAAGCGTAAAATCTCTCCACTAAAATTGGGGTTCTCGGCTTGCCAAATAATGTCGACTGCTATGGCATCCAAAGAGCCTGAACCATTATTGTTGAGGGAATAATCCTTGTACTTACCACTCATTGCGGTATAACTTCTAAAATAGAAGACCGAGTCAAAGATGCTGGCAATAAAGGGTTCAGCAATCTCTGTAGAGTCCATATTGTTGCAATTGCAAGTCGCACAACCTGTCTCGGGAATAAGTTCAGGAATCTCTCCATCTCTACAAGCGCTAAAAATGACGAGCCCTAATAAAAGGGCAAAAGCGAAGCTTAGTGATTTCATTTTGATCAGTTTTTACCTGTAGATGGTGAAAAGGGAGAAACGCTGCATGAAAATGGAAATAAATTTTAATTGTAGTTGCTGTTATGCATGCCGCACCGAATAAGCGTTCTGCGAAGCAGCAAAAAAAGAGTTGATGATTTGAATTGTTGGATGTGCAGCTAAGCATGTGCTTCCTTCATAACTTCAACCAATCAGCTCTGCAACAATTAATTGAATAAACGTTCTGTGCAGTATGGTTCAAACCCGCTTATCCATAAATTTCGTTAATTGATCCCGTGCTGACCGTACTGACCTCCATCAATGTATTTCTTTTTGGGCTTTTGGCGGCCTTTCTGCTTGTGCGTAAGGCTGGGGCAGAGCAAGCACGCTTGCTACTAGTCGCCTTTTTGCTGACTTGGGTGACGACCCTGCTAGAGGCGGTGGGCATGGTGGAAGACTTCTTTGTCAGCTATCCACGCTTGGCCTTTTGGGGCAGTAGTTTGATTTGGACACAGGGCCCTTTGATATACCTTTTTACCCGTGCGATCACTAAGCCTGAGATTACTTTCCAAAGGCGGGACGCGCTTCATTTTCTGCCGGGACTCTTGGTTTTGCTATTGACTCAACTGAGTTACCAAAACCTGCCTCCAGAACAAATGCAGTATGTGATTGAGGCTTCCCAAGTTTCGGCCTCAACTATGGTCATTTATGCTACGCTGCTATTTTATGTCTATTTGGGCTTTTATTTGTGGCAGAGCTGGCGTCTCACTCAATCCTACCAAAGGCTTCTCAAAAATGAATATTCAGCCCTTGAAGGCAAAAGTCTGCGTTGGCTTTACCTTATGATCGGTAGTTTTAGTGTGGTGGTCTTGATCACTGCCTTGCAAAATGCCGTCCGCTTTTATGTGCCTAACTTCCTGTCTATTGCTCAGATACTGGTTTTTTTCGTGGTTTTGCTTTTTGCTACGCGTTTGGTATTGCAGTTTATGGACCACCAAAGCTTAGCCTTTCTGGTGGAGCCGGCTACTGCCGAACGCTCAAGCCCGACTAAAGATTGGAGCCCTGAAAAAGAGCGACTTTTGGCTTTCATGGCGGAGCAGCAAGCCCACTTAGATCCTGATTTGAGTTTGGCTGGCCTCGCCGAACGCTTAGACACTGATCCTCGATCTCTCTCTCAACTCATTAACCAAGGATTCGAGCAAAGCTTTTTTGATTTTATCAACTCACAGCGGATTGAGTATGCTTGCCAAAGGCTACGCTCCACCACCGCCAAAGAGCGGAATGTAACTGAGATCATGTACGAAAGTGGCTTTAATTCTAAGTCGTCCTTTAATACCGCCTTTAAGAAATACACCCAAATGACACCAAGCCAATACCGCAAACAGGGCTAGCGCCTATAGTTGGCTGCTTTTCCATCTAATTGATTCTACAACCGTCTTTTTGATAAATAAATTCAACCCATGGACACACAATCTAAAGAAAGCACTTACAAAAGATTTCGACCTGCTGCCCTCATCATCGAAGGCATTCCTCTAGCCTTGATGGCCGGTGACCTGCTCCTCAATATCAACGAATTGAAGATTATCGGTTTTATGACCGCCGCTTTCATGTATGTGAGCGCCAGTTTTTATTTGTTCAAAGCCGAAAAGTTCAAAGCCTTAGATGTGATAGTCGCTAGCATTTGTGGGTTAATGTTTGCTGTAGTTTTGGTCGGCATTTTGTTCGAGCTTCTTGATTGGCCCAATGGACAAGAGATGGTAACCATCAGCAAGTTTACCTTGAATTATGGTTTGTTGCTATCTCTCATCTATATGTTAGCTCGAAATCTCAAAGCAGAGCGACGACCCTTTGAGTTTACTATGAGTCAAAAATTGGCCTTGCGCTTTCTAATATTGACGGTTCTCTTTTATGTTACAGGCTTGCATCAAAGCCTAGGAGTTCCTATTTAAAAAGGTTCGACTTCACGTATCCGAACGCTATTGGCCTATTTAAGGTCCTTTTTGAGGCATCAATTTCAAAATCGATGTCTCATGAAAAAGTATCTCTCAAAATTTGCTTTACCTATAATCCTGATTCTATTCGGAGCGTTTTTTAGTTCTCCAAAGTTCAATTGGGCGATCTCGGTCTGGCTAGGAACCTTAGCTAGTATTTACTTCTTCCGCCAGCAAAAATGGTGGCAAGCCTTGCTGATATTGTTGCTGCCCTACGTGCTGGTTTCCTTTATCGCCAATGATGGCGTGATTCCCTTTCCCCAAGGCCCTCGCTTTGTATTGACAATCTTCTTGAGCTTAGTCGGCTTATTACCTTTTGCCCTTGATGCATGGCTAGCGCCCCGTTTACCTAAGTGGCTGGGGATTTTATTTCTCCCTGCTTGTGCTTTGGTATTCAATTTAGTCCTGAGTCAAGGGCCCACTGGCGCGATGGGCTTCATGGCCAATACCCAAGTCAGCATTGGTCCTCTCATGCAATGGACGGCCTATATTGGGATCTTTGGGATAGGTTTCCTGATCTATCTGAGTACTTCTATTTTATATTCCCTCCGGGAACGCTACCTCGCCAAGCAGGGATATGCTAAAGGTTTGCTGGCGTTTGCCTTGATTCACGTACTCACCGGCATCACCCTTTTTATTCAGAACTTAAGAGCAAGATCTGTGCCTTATCATAAAGATCAGGCAGCGGGCGGACGCACCTGGAGTTCTGTTACAATGACCCAGTAACCATTCCATACATGTTTAAATGTT
>CAZHOC010000315.1:0-6375 GCA_964534295.1 uncultured Bacteroidia bacterium
CGTTCGATATTCATCATTCCCAATTCCCCCGTTCTGCGAAGCAGTAAAAACTCAAAAATCCGTTCGTGCTTGGATAGCAAAAATCCTATATCCAACTACAGAGGAGATTCACGTAGGGGAAAAGCAATTTTAGAGGTAGTTATTGTATTGCCGTGTGTAGAAATGTCAGCTAAGTGGCTTCGGACTTCTGCATGAATTCGGTATATTTGGAATCCTTCATTTTTCTACGGTTAAAATCCTTTTTGGCATGAGACATTGGTTCAAGCCCTTTATTCTTCTCCTTGTTTTTGGGATGGCAGCTTCGCTGAACGCTCAGATTCAGGATCCTATCCAATGGAATACTTATCATACCCCTACTTCAGGCCTTTCGGTTGGTGATCAGGTTACGGTATTTTTTGAGGGTACTGTTGACATGGGTTATCACATTTATTCGGCTGTACCCCCGCCGACTATGCCACAGCTAGGCACTTATTGTGATTTTGACGAAGAAAATCGAGGCGTCGAAGCCGTAGGCAAGTTGCTTGAAAAAGGCAATGCCGAAACCAAATTTGATGATATTTTTGAGGTAAACATTACGATCTATCACGATAAGATCCTTTACTATCAAAAACTCAAAATCACCGAAGAAAATCCAAACATAGCCCTTTATATTGGCTATCAGGTTTGTAATGAGAGCATGTGTGTGCCAGCTAGTGTGGATTATCAAGCTCAAATCAAAACCGTAAAAAAAGCAGCCGCTGAGCCTACGCCCGTAGAGGCAGAGCCAGAGCAACCGAAGGAGGAACCTAAGCCTAAACAAGATACTCCCAAAGAAGAAGCGGTAGTAACGCCTCCACCTTCCACTAGTCAATTTTCTCAGCCTACTACACCTGTAATCACAGAAAACGTAACTGCTGAGCAAGTAGAGTCAGTAGTAGAAGAGAGTGAGACCGCAGCAGAAGAAACGCCAACAGTAGTTGAAGGGACTCAGGCTAGCACCGCTAAAATGGCGAGCGATGCGACTGCAGAAGTCGCAGATGACAATGTAGATGACTCTCAAAAGGAGAAAACCTTCTTAGAGATGCTGATAGAAGGGATGCTCTTTGGTTTTGGCTCATTGCTGACGCCATGTGTTTTCCCACTGATCCCATTGACGGTAAGTTTTTTTACTAAGCAAAGTGATAGCAGAGGGGCCGGTATCCGGAACGCATTGATATATGGTGGATCTATCATTTTTATCTACACCGTGATTGGCTTATTGGTCAGCCTTATTTGGGGTGGAGATGCCGGACGTGCCTTGGCCGTCAACCCTTATATCAACTTGGTGATTTTTGCCTTACTGTTTGTATTTGGCCTCTCCTTTTTGGGGATGTTTGAAATCACCCTACCCTCTTCTTGGAGTACTAACCTAAGCAATAAAGGAGATGCAGGTGGTTTTATCGGTATCTTTTTGATGGCAACTGTTTTGGCGATCGTGTCCTTCTCCTGTGTTGGACCAATCGTAAGCGTAGCTTTGATCAGAGCGGCCGAAAGTGGTCAGTTGTTAGGCCCTGCGTTTAGCATGTTTGGTTTCTCATTTGCTTTAGCTTTGCCTTTCATGGTCTTTGCGGCCTTCCCCGGTTGGCTAAATTCTCTTCCAAGCTCAGGTGGCTGGCTCAATGCCGTCAAAGTAGTATTAGGCCTAGCAGAGGTTGGACTCAGTTTGATTTACTTCAGTCGTGCGGACCTTGTCATGCAGTGGGGCTTGCTTGATCGTGAGATCTTCCTCGGGGCATGGATCGTACTATCCGTCATCACTGGTATCTACTTATTAGGCAAACTACAGCTGCCGCATGACTATACCCCTGTCAATCAAATTTCGGTGCCTCGTCTCTTTTTGGCTATGGGTGCCTTTTGGTTTGCGCTATACCTAGTCCCTGGACTTTGGGGAGCAAACCTCGCCATGCTAGGAGGATATATTCCACCTAATGGCAAAGACATTGGGGTCAAAGTACTAGGCGGCCATGGAGGTGTTAGCAGTCATTCTGGTGGCGTGAATCAAGAAATCTGTAATTATCCTAATAAGGTTTCAGGCTATCTCAGCCAATACTCTCACGAAGACGAGGGTTTCTGTGCCTTCTACGACCTCGAGCAAGGCTTAGAGTATGCAAGAAAAGTTAACAAACCTGTATTCCTTGATTTCACTGGTATTACTTGTGCCAATTGCCGTACCCTTGAAACCCAAATGTGGGTAGATCCAGAAATCAAAAAAATGATCACCGAAGATTATGTATTGGTTTCACTCTATACCGATGATATCACCAAGCTAGAGAAAAGCTATACTCGTGAAAATGGCAAAAAGGTTCGTACGGTCGGAGATCAGTGGATCGGTTATCAAATCGACAACTACAAGACCAATGCTCAGCCTTATTATGTGCTCATTGATCATGATAAGAACAAGCTTACATCGCCAACTGGTTACAATCCTCCCTTGGATATCGAAGCCTACAAAGCTTTTTATCGAGCAGGTTTGGAAGCTTTCCACAAAAAATAAATTGAGTCTTTATTGATCGCGGGCGTCTAAGAGCTATATGCTTTTAGACGCCCGCTGCTTTTGGGAGCATAGCGATACGATTTTCGATCGAATTCGTACGATTTTTTTGGACCTTTATTCCCCCCTTCAGTCTTTAAATAAACAACATTAACGTACTGATTCATGAAAACTTTATTGCGGGAGCAATTGCGTCCTGCTTTGCTCTCAGGTGAAAATTTGGTCTGGGTAGACCGTCCTGAAAACGGAGTCAAACTCAAGTCGAATGACATCTTTTTGATTCCCTTTTCACTTGTTTGGGGAGGAGGCGTTTTTATGGCTTTCTTGGCCGATATCATCCATTTTAGTCGTGAAGACTCACCCTTTTTTAGCGTCTTTTTGATCCCCTTTTTGATGATGGCCTTTTATATCACTATCGGTCGCTTCATGCATGAGTACATGATTCGTAAGCGGACTGTATATGGTATCACAGATCGTGGTCGAATCCTGATCAAAACAGGCCTCTTCAAAAACAGCATTAGCAATTACGAGATCAAGTACCTCCCTAGAGTTGAGTTCACCGAAAAGAAGGACCGCACTGGTTCTATCAAATTCAACAATTCAAGTCCCTACAGCAGACACAAGCAGTGGATCGCTAGCTTCAAAGGCAAGTTTCTCCAGATCCAAAGTGTCAAAGAGGTTTATCAGTTGATCATGAGCTATCGCTGAGACCTTCTGCCTGCAAAGCAATTTGTAGGCAGTTTTTTTGTCACCGCTGCGCGGAACGGGGGGATTTCGAATGTTGAATAACGAAGACTGAATGTAGAGGGGATTGACAAACCTTCGAAATTCGATATTGGGCATTCGTTATTCATAATTCCCTCGTTCTGCGAAGCAGTAAGAAGACGACAAAGGCCTTTCGACTCCGCTCAAGGTGACAGTTGGTGGGTTAACAGCCCAAGCAATGGGAATATCAAATTGTCATTCCGAGCCCCGTCGAGGAAACTGTGAAGGCCAAGCGTTCTGAGAAGCAGGGAGTGGATTTAAAGATACCGGATATGTTCGTGCCTCACATTCCGGCATGCCGGATTACCATATTGCCAAGGCTTAAAGATTTACCCAAACATCATCCCAACTAATGAATGAGTCGAAGCGAATTCATAGAGCAGGGATCTTGAGAGATAAGCGTTCTGCGAAGCAGTAAGAAATGCTTCCTCCAAATTTTGTATTTTATGATAAGCAAAGCTTTCGATGCGCTACCTACTACTACTTTTGTTGCTGACTCCCGCATTGAGCAGGGGGCAAAAACTCGATGATGCATTTTATCGAGCCGTAGATAGTCTGGAGTATCTCGGGCAAAAGGAATCCGCGCTAAGTCTCATCAATAGCCGTAAGGATAGCAGCCGAGGCTACCTATTTGCCCTAGCAGACCTCACCTTTAGACTAGACAGCAAGCGTAAAGCCGTCGGCATATTGGAGGCAGACCTTGAGCGCAATCCACCACAACCCAATGACGAACGCCTTTGGCGGCTGCTCGAATATCAAAGCATTCGCAAGCACAAGCGCAAAGCACCGCTCATTTTTAAACAATTGAAGCAAGACTCTGCCCGAGGGGCCAGACGATCTTATGCCCTAGCGGTTTATTATCAGTATATCAACCAGCAGCCCGATTCTTCGGAGCACTATTATTTGCGAGCCTTGGGGCGATTGCCCCAAAATGCAAATCCCTTCTTAGCGGGTATCATCCTTCGCAATCTCGGCAATGGTGCGCAGTACCGCGGTCAATACGAGCAATCCCTTCAGTATTTTGAGCAGGAACGTCAAGCGTATCAAGCCTACCTAGCGGCTGATCATCAGGCCTTTGGCATCTCCTACTACAATAGCGCTAACAACTATTACCATCTCGGCAATTTCAATCTCGCCCTAGAAAACTATCTCAAAACCGAAGCTATCTGGGAGATCCATCCAGTCAATGAAAACTATATGCGGTTTTTGTATGAAGCGACGGGAGATATGTATTACGAATTGGGGATAGAGGATCAGGCGCTTCGCTACTATGACAAATCCACGCTGGGTGCAGCTGTCATCAATAATGATCAAAGTATCGCCCTTTTGGCGCAAGGGGATAGCGTTCTGCGCAGCAGTAGCCAAGCCGCCCTACCCTACTATCAAGCAGCTTTGGACTTTCGCAAAAAAGCTTTTGGCGTCTCTCATCCTCTTACGGGCGCTTGCAATAATTTTTTGGCGAGGACCTACGCCCGTCGTGGCGAAAATGATCGAGCCCTGCTGGCTTTCCAACAATCCTTGCAGATTTTGTGTGATAGCAATCTAGCGCTGAATTGGCAGGCCCAACCCTCCTTGCAAGCCAATCCTGGCTATGAAAAATACGTAATCGAAGCCCTGCTCGGTAAAGGGAAGGTGTTGTGGTCCTTGTATCAGGCTCAGCAGGATACTAGCTATCTGAGAGGGGCGTATCAAACTTTTGCCATTGCCGTCGATTATGTGGATATCGTGCGGCAAAGGCATTTTAATCAGGACCCGCGCTTTTTTTGGACCAAGCTCGCTTATCCGATTTATGAGCATGCGATTGCTTCTGCTTTGGATTTTTACCGTCGCCTCGGCGAACGCTCCTATTACGAAGCTGCTTTTGATTATTCTGAAAAGAGTCGCGCTTATTTCCTGCAAGCCAGTGCCCAATCCGAAAAAGCCCAACAAATCAGCGGTGTTCCCCCCACTTTGCTAGCGCGAGAGAAAGCACTGCTCGCTGGCCTAGAAGAATACCAAGCCAAAGTCAATCAAGAGCAACAGCGTTGTGGTCAAAGTCGGCCCAAGAATCTGGATCTCTGGCAAAAGGAGTATTTGCGCCTACAAAATGAATATCAAAGCTATCTACAGGAAGTCAAACGAGAATATCCGGCCTATTTTGATCTGAAGTTTCGGGTTGCAAGTATGCCCTTGGCCGATATTCAGGCTAGTTTGCCAGATTCAAGCCGCTTGATAGAATACTTTTGGGGAGAGGAGCAGCTATATATCTTCGGTATTGAGAAGGATACGATAACCTTTGAAAGCTACACGGAGTCAAAGGATTTGCAGCAGGAAATAGCCGCTTTTAGACTATTACTTAGTGATCATCAAGCCTATCTCAAGGAGCCGCAAACAAGCTATGAGCAATTCACCCGATTAGGGCCAAGCCTTTGCTTCAAATTGGTCGGTAAATTGATTGAATCTGCCACGCCAAAAGAATTGATCATCATCCCCAGCGGGCCTTTGAGTGAATTGCCTTTTGAAGCTCTGCTGCATCGTAAAATCGAAGCCAATGCGGCGACAGGCTTCCGAGAATTGCCTTATCTGTTTCGTGATTATCATATTCGTTATGCGCCATCGGCCAGCTTAGTATTCAGGCAAAGTGATCGGCAAAAAGTAGCGGCAGCAAATCCTTGGCTTGGCTTTTCACCAGATTATGCAGCAATGAATTCAGGCTACGCCCCTCTACCTCATAGCCAAGCAGAACTGGCGAATGGCCAAAATCTACTTCAAGGTCAAAGCTTTACCGCAACCCAAGCCAATGAGTCCAATTTCTATACTCACGCCCCTCAGGCGAGAATTTTACATTTGGCTACTCACGCTACAGTCGACCATGAGCAGGCAGCGCTTTCGCATTTTGTACTTGCTCCCGACAGTACGCATGACGGACTGCTGCACACTTATGAACTTTATGGCTTAGGGCTATCCGCCGAACTAGCCATTTTATCCGCCTGCAATACTGGCAGTGGGGCTTATATCGCTGGGGAAGGTCTGATGAGCTTAGGCCGGGCTTTTCAATACGCAGGTTGTCCCTCGCTGCTCACAAGTTTGTGGACAGTGGATGATCGCTCCACAGCTGATTT
>CAZHOC010000316.1:0-6358 GCA_964534295.1 uncultured Bacteroidia bacterium
TACACTCCAGAGTGGGCGGAGAAAATCTGTGGTATATCTGCTGCGAGTATTCGTAAAATCGCTAACGACTTAGCGGAAACAGACAAATCTGCGGTTTACGGCCGCATGGGCATCAGCGTCGTCAAATATGGCAGCCTATCTCTATGGCTAGTCAATGTCATCAATATTCTCACTGGTCAGCTCGATAGTGAAGGAGGCATGATGTTTAGCAGTCCTGCAGCGGATTTGGTGGCCAATAGTCCGGGAGAGCGTAAAATCGGCAGATGGAAAAGCCGCGTTCGGGGACTACCCGAAATCGGAGGAGAACTGCCCGTTGCTACCCTAGCAGAAGAAATGCTCACTCCGGGCGAAGGACAAATCAAAGCCTTAGTTACCTCCTGTGGCAATCCGGTACTTTCTACGCCCAATGGCGCTCAGTTGAGTAAAGCCTTGGAAGGTTTAGACTTCATGGTTTCGGTAGATATTTATTTAAATGAAACCACTCGTCATGCAGATTTGATTTTACCGCCGGCCACTGGTTTAGAAAACAGTCATTACGATCTGATTTTTCATGCCTTGGCCATTCATAATACCGCTAGATATTCAGAACCCCTTTACCCGATCTCTGATGCGCAGCGCTATGATTGGCAGGTATATCAAGGCATGATCAAGGCTTTGATTGGCAAAGTCCATTCCCCTTTCCCCGCATGGATGCGTCCGTTTAAATCTGATACGCCTGAGTCTCGCTTGGATGGTCTTTTGCGGATGGGTCCCTATAAATTAAGCCTCAATAAGCTGCGTAAAAATCCTCATGGCATAGATTTAGGCCCATTGAAATCTGTCTTTCCGAAGCGCTTAAAACGAAAAGATCAGCGCATACAATTGTTTCCGGATATCTATCGTGAAGATTTGAATCGTTTAGACCAAGAGTATCTAAGCAGTGACGCACAAATGCCGACCTTCCATCTGATTGGACGTCGGCATCTGCGAAGCAATAATTCCTGGATGCACAATAGTCAACGGCTAGTGAAAGGAAAGGAGCGATGCACCGTTTTACTACATCCGGATGACGCCCGGAAATTGCACATTGAAAAAGACTCCAAACTTGCCATTCGTTCTAGGGTAGGGGAGATAAAACTCCCGGTAGAAATTACCGAAGACATTATGGCAGGCGTGGTGAGTGTTCCTCATGGATGGGGGCACCATCAAAAAGGTACACGTTTACAGGTTGCCAGTGCTCATGCCGGGGCCAGTGTCAATGACCTCACAGATGAAATGGGTATAGATGAGCTGAGTGGAAACGCCATCTTAAATGGCGTCCCGGTAGAAATTGTGCCGGTCAACGAATCAGCACCTGCTTCGACACTTTAGTGCCGTTACGGAGCATAAATACAAACACGTAATCTCCTTGTGTCAGACCGTCGATTGGACGCTCAGGATGAAAGTTTTTGATAATGCGAGTCAAAATACCCGCACGATTCAAAATCCTGATTTGTCTAATCTCTTCAGCTTGCACACCCTTGATCCAGAGAGAAGCGCCTTCTGTACCTGGATTAGGATAAATAGAGATTTGCGTGTTTTGAAACTGGTGTTTGTTGTGTTCGGACTGCGGAATCTGATAGCATGGACTTTGCTGAATCCATTTTAAAGCTTTTGACAGGCGATTTTCGCGACCGGCAAAATGTATGGTGTGTCCGACTCCTGGCATGATTTCAAATTCGAGGCAAGCTCCAGCTCGCATCAATTGATCATGTAAAGGTTGGAATCGGGTGGTTGGACTATCGTATTGGCCATGCAGGATAAAAATACGCATGTTACGTGATCTAGCGTAAAAAGGGGCAAACTCAGAAGCAGCCATTTCTGAGGCCATTCCGACAAGCAGTAAGCCTTTAAACATTTCTGGATGACTGAGACTAAACTTTAAAGCCGCTTTTGCTCCCCATGAGTGGCCCATGGCATAGATTTGCTTATCATCAATATTGTATTCTCGACGAGTCTGTTGAACTAACTGTAAAGCCAAATCCAGATCTTCTTGTTGATCGGTACGTCCATCTATGCCACCATCTGGGCAAAGAAGGATCACTTGGTTTGCCTCTGCAAAGGCTTTTAGTGTATCGCGCCAAGTCTTGGCGTTCCAGCGATATTTCCCATATGGATGAAAACTCACCATTAGAGGTAAGGCCTTATCGCCCTCATAGCTTGAAGGAAAGTAGAGAGAATAATCTCTTGCAGTCCCATCATAGGCACGGACTTGTCCATCGAGGGTTTCGGCTTTGGCAAATATTGTAACAGGTAAAAGAAAGGTGAGTAAGGTGAGGTAAATCGTACGCTTCATAAAACGTAACTTCCTTAATGCACTTAAATTGGTAAAAACAGTCTTGGTAGTGCAATAAAGATACAAGCTATGCTCGCAGCTTGAATTCGTGTGGGAGGGCGAAACTTACACGTGATAGAATATACCAGCAGTGAGTAATAAAATTGATTTTAAATGCTCTCTATTTAGAATAAAAACCTCTGAAACAGGCGTTTAGGGATTGCATATTGCGAATTTTGCAATAATACAATCCCTAATATTGTGTGATCTTTGTAAAGAAAACTGAACTAAAAACAAGACTGATTCGATAATCGTAATTTTCTTTATTAAAACTTACATCTCTTTATGAAATAGCCAGCGCACTTTCTTGCAAAAGATGAAGCGTGGCGCGAATTCCAGCCACTTCGCTTAGCTTGTAGCCCTCATATTCTATCCCTATATGACCGCTGAAGCCAGCCTCTTTGATGATTTTGAGCATACGCATGTAGTCGATGTCGACCTCTTTGCCATCAGGCGTAAATTCATGCGTCTTAGCGCTAACCCCTTTGGAAAAAGGCATCAATTCTTGAGTGCCCTTGTACTTGTCATACTTCTTATAAGGAAAAGCATTGATCGTAAAGTTGCCCAGATCCGGAAGAGTACCACAATTGGGCATGTTTACGGTTTTCATCACATCTGCTAGCCAGGCTCCATCTGAGGAATAGCCCCCGTGATTTTCGACTATGATATTGATGTTACCTTGAGCTGCGTATTCACTCAACATGCTTAGGCTATTTACGACTGCACTCTTAACGACTTCGGGATCTCCTTTACCACCCGCATTCACTCGAATGGCATGGCATCCCAAAAACTTAGCGGCTTCTACCCATGGTTTATGGTTGTCGACGACCTGTTTCCTTTCGGCATCATCGAGCGTACCCATATTACCTTCGGCATCAATCATAATGAGGACACTCTGGACTCCCTGATCGTCAGCTCTCTTTTTGAGTTCTGCGAGGTATTTTTTGTCCTCAGCCTTATCACTAAAAAACTGGTTCACATACTCGATCGCACGCAGACCAAACTCTTCACGCGCCACCTTGGCAAAGTCTAATGGGTCACGTTCTCCAGCCCAATAAGATTTATGTAGAGACCATTGGGCTAATGATATCTTAAAAAAAAGATTGTCGAGTTTGTCTATTGGCAAAGCCATGGCTGCCTTCTCGGTCAAAAGAGAGCTGCAGCTACTAAGGCCTGTAATAAGTCCCGCTCCCAGGGCTAAGCCACCACTTTTCTGGAGGAAATTTCTTCTGTTCATCATTTGGGGATTAGTACCAAGCTCCTATGATTACACCCATCACAAAAAACATCACCATCATATAACCGACATCAATCAGATAAAGCTTGAAAGGACGTCGAGCGAAAAGATAGTTGATCCCAAAAGTGGTTGCCACAAAGGCAAAACAGAGTAGAGCAGAGAGCGCTCCTCCCAATATGGCATTAGAACCAATCATCATAAAAAGCTCTACGAAGAGGGATAAAACCGCAGCAACAATTAGGTTTAGCAAGAAGGCTAGACCAAAAATCAGCGGCATATTGGCAGATTGTATGTCCTCATCGCTAAGGCCAACCAGAGCCTGCCAGCGTTTGCCAAAGAGGGGAGGACCATACCACAAAGCCCCAATCCCAAAACCAGATACGGCCGCAACCAATACCTCCCAAATATTAAATCCTGATAGCATAGTTAGTAGTAGTTTATTCTTCAAACTATCTATTTATCGGGAATAAAAAAAGTGCCTGACTTTTATAAGTAATTCTAGACTTATTCGCCTATCTGGCAGATTTGGCACTCAGGATATTAGCCTTATTCTCCATTCTTAGTTCTGCTTCGCAGAACGTCCAACTAGATATTCCGGAGCAGAGAAACATGCAAATAGAAGTCTAAAATAACTATTTCATAATTTAGAATATTTTCCGACTCAACAATTCTAACTCCATCAAACCGAAGTTTTCCTTACCGCTTGATAAAGGGCTGTGCCGCTTGATAAAGCCATTTAGCTAGAAGAAGAATAGGCCAGTAGATTCAATTGAACGATCTGGTAAGACAAACCCTAAAACGATACTTCAATATTAAAAAATCAGTCGTTTGAGTTTCTCTTTCAAAGCTTAGCTAACAGCTCAATTCAATCCCAATTTTCAACAAAAAATTCACATGAATTTACAAGGAAAACCAATTTACAAGTTAACGCTTAGCCTCCTCCTTCTTTTTTGGACGAGCCTAAGTTTTGCGGCCAATGTCACGAGTACTGGCACAGGTGCCTGGAATGTAGGCGCCACATGGTCAAATGGAGTTGTACCATCATCTGCAGATGATGTAACCATCTTAGATGGACACACTATTAGTGCAAATTCACTTACGCTCAATTTTAATAGCCTCACCATTGAGGCCGATGGTGGTTCTGGAGGTGGACAATTGAGTCTCAATGCCACTTCAATAAATTCAGGACCTGCTATTACCAACAACGGTATTATGAACTTCCAAGGTTTTTGTGAAGGTGCTTCAACTACCCTCACGAATGCTAATGGAGGTACTGTCAACCTAAATGGGAACAACAGTACCATTAAAATGGACCTTGTCAACCAATCAGGTGCCAATTTTGATGTCAATGGTAATACAGTTGCAAGTACCAATAAGTTTGATGGCGCTACCTTACTCAATGAAGTAGGAGGCACGATTACCGTAAACAATGGCAATTTTGAGTTCGGATTAAATGGCGGAGTATTCAACTCTATTGTAAATGATGGACTTATTGTTACTAGTGCCACATCTTATAAAAGCTTTCTAAAGGGAATAATGTCCGGTACTGGGGACATCCAAGGAGACTTTTTCTTCAATAACACGGGACAAATATCACCTGGCTCTTCCTCCGGCGCAGACATCGGTACGATGAGCTACACCGGCGATTTAAATCTAAATGATGTAATTGTTGATGTAGCAGGAACCACTCCCAATACTCAACATGATCAGATTGTTGTAAATGGAGATGTAGATCTTGCCCTCTTTGCAGAGATGGCAGTTAACTTTGATCCTGGATACGGTTTCACAACTGGTGATGTAATTACCCTTATTGATGCAACTAGCATTACCGGAACTATTTCTATCAATCCTGCCTTGCCAGCTGATTGGACAGTACAGATAGACTACCCAAACACAGGTGAATTATCTCTTGAATATACAGGTCCTGGTACCACCCCAATCGTTGACGGTATCGGCTGCGCCCAAAAAACAGGCCTAGTTGAGCAGTTAACCAATACCTCTTACTATACTGACGCAAACTCAATTTATGCCTCTGCAGGTCAGTCCTTCACTGTACCCGCTGGCGTTACTGAAGCAGATGGAATCACTGCCTATTTTGGATATATCCAGCAGGGAGCACCCATTACTTTAAGCTTATATGCTGGACCCGCTGTTAGTAATACGCCTATCGGTACTCCTATTGCTTCAGCTACCTATATTTCCGCGACTACCCAAAGCGGTGGCCCTAATCCTGTCTCTTTTGAATTCTCTTCTCCTGTGAGCCTTACTCCGGGTAGTTCTTACTATTACCTAATCTCTCCTAGCTATCAGTCTGGTGGTGCTCCCTTTAGCTATGCTTTTGCATCGGGCAACCCCTTCAGTGGTGGAGACGCTCTTAGTGGATTAAGTAGTGGTTTATTAGGTACTTGGTCTTATGATTTGATGTTCTCGCTCTATTCTTGTGGTCCTGCAGCTCCAGCGGCTGAAAACGCACTGAGCTTTATTTCTGGCGACCGGGTTAACGTAGCTAATCCTGGAGACTTCAATGTAGGGGGTGCCACTGACTTTACGATTGAAGCAGAATTCAAAACCAACTTCAATGCTTCTAACCAGCGTCGTCCGATCTTCTCTAAGATGGTAGGAGCTAGCAATCCTGGTGTTAATACTGAAGGATATCAACTTTGGGCTTGGGACGGTAAGCTAGCCCTAGAATGGTGGCTAGATGGCGGCGGTCCTGTATTTATCTTTAGTAATTCAATTATTACTGATGCAGAGTGTCATGATGTTGC
>CAZHOC010000317.1:0-6351 GCA_964534295.1 uncultured Bacteroidia bacterium
CTCTTCCAATGCCAGGCCATACCGATCACGCATTCCTTCAAAATAAGCGGGTAGCTGATTGAGCAGATCAATCAAGATTTCGTCGCACCACTCTTGGACCTCGCCACCTGGCTGAGCTTTTTCGGATTCGATCTTTTGGCTTAGCGCTTCGATCTCATTGACCCGACGGTGGAGGCTACGATAAGTGTCCTTGTAGCAAGCAGCCAGATGGGTAGTTGGAATGGGTAGGGGCTGTACGCTCATTATTTCAACCTCTTCCTTGTCGGTCTGTCGGAAGGCATGGAGCAAACGCTTATTGTAGCTACTGGCAAAATGCGGGGCGATAAATGCCTGAAATTCGTCTGTTGTAGCCTGTAGTAAATTGATATCTCCGCTATAAAAGAGATCTAGGGAGGCCTCTTCGAGGAACGCTTGTAGGGCTGGGCGTTCGGCGACGAGCCGATGATTTTGCCACTCACTATGATCCTCTAGAGAGCTAAAAAGCTTCAACACTGTAGCCCGATCAATTTCTCTCTCGTTGATGGTAATCACCGGACTGTCTTGCAGTTCAAATTCTGCTAACAAGCGTTTCTTCTCTCTTTTCAACCATTCTGAGGCTGGTTGCTCTTCAGCTCCTGCTAAATCGAGATTGAGCAGTGTGATCGGATTAAGGTAAGCCATAAATACAATTTAAGCGGAAAAAGGATTCCCTAATATCATAGACGAACAATCGCCCAATAAGTTGGAGAGGAAGATAATAAGAGTGATTGAAGATTTTTTTTTCAAATGGCTTTAAACCTATTGCAGGGGACTCAGTCAAAGAAGCAGTTCGATATCGAAAATTACTTTTCATTACAAAAAACAATCACAAAAATTTATCTTGCCATGAATTTATCAAATCTTAAATCAAATTCTGCTTTCTTATTGCTAGCCTTTGCCATCCTTCTTTTTTCGGCATGTACCCCTGAAGATATTGTAGAATCTATTGCAGAGGAAGAGACCGAGTTGGTCAATCTTGAAAATGAAGTAACGAGTACCCTCGAAGACGTAGAGGAGTTTGCCTTCGAAGCGATGGAAGTAACTGATTTCAGTAGTTATGCTCGTTCTTTCCCCGATCCTAGTATGCGCTCTATCCCAGCCTGCGCTACGGTTACGCATGATTCTGTGGCCAAGACCATTTTGATTGATTTTGGTACTGGCTGCGTTGGAGCGGATGGCAAAACGCGTAGTGGGCAGATTTTATTGAGCTACACTCAACGTCTATACCGTCCAGGAGCGAGTTTGACGATCGAATCTCTCTCCTATGTCGTGAACGGAGTTTCAGTAGAAGGCACTAAAACCATCACCAATGTATCAGCGAGCTTTCAAGACAATATGAGCCTCAATGTAACGCTGGTAAATGGAAAACTGATCTTCCCAAATGGAGATATCGTAACCCGCCAAGTCAATAAAACTTACACTTGGGTGCGGGCAACCCATCCAGCCTTAGATGAATTTCACGTTGACGGAGGCGTACAAGGGACCAACCGTGCTGGCGAAGCCTACAGTTGCCAAATCACCTCTACTTTGATCTGGAAGCGTAAATGCAAGCGCCTTGGCATTAAGATTCCAGTAGAAGGGGTAAAATTAATCCAGAAAAGTGGCCGCCCAGACCTAACTATCGACTTTGGCGATGGCAGCTGCGATTCTCTTATCACCTTGAGCGCCAATGGAAACAGTAGAACGATCGATGTTTCACAGCGATAAATATTTCTAGACATTAGAAAGACCCGCTAGGTTTCAAAAACCTAGCGGGTCTATTATATTTGCAGCAAATCTGCTAAGCTTTATGACTGACAAAGCCAAACATCTGGCCACTTTTCAAAACCTTTGCAAAATTGCCTTTGCGGATGGTCAATGGCATGAAAGAGAAAAATCACTCCTCCAAGAAGCCGCCAATAGCATGGGGCTCGAGAAAGAGGAAGTGAGAGATATTATGCAAAGAGTGTCCGAATTAGACTTTGTCATTCCAGAAAATGAAGGAGAACGATACCTTGAGCTGAGGATGGTAGTCCTGATGATGGTTCATGATGGAAAGCTCGACCAGCGAGAATACGCTGGTTGCTTGGAGTTTGCCAAACGAATGAACATAGAGCAGTCTTATCTGGACGAGGTAGTAGAATTTTATCAAACCAAGGAAAAAGAACGTATTCGCCACCTTGGAATGTTCCAAAATCTATACATTGTGGCTGCTGCGGACGGTGAGATTGGTCCACAAGAAGAAAGCCTACTGCTACAAGTAGCGGAGAATCTTGGCCTTGGCCAGCGCGATGTAGAATCGGTCGCAAGAAGGTACCCTGATTTTGATTTCGTAATCCCAGACAATGAAGAAGAAGCCTATTTCTCTCTCAAAAATCTGGTTTTCATGATGATTGCGGATGGCAAGATCAAAGATCGTGAGTTTTCCCTCTGTCTTCGTTTCGCTGAAATGATCAAGATGGACCGTAGTGCGGTCGAGAAGATCCTTGATGAATATGAAGAACACCGTCAAATCAGAGAAGGAGATCCCTCTGAGATTCAAAGTTATAATGTCGACATCTATCTCGACTGCTATAATGCGCTCAAGCGAATTCCAGTTCCTGAAGCTACGCTTGCAGATACCCTAGAAGAGACCGCTATTGACTTGAATTTTGAACGAGTAGTAGGTGAAAACAAAAGAGACAATCGCGCTTTTTATGATTGGTTGTGGTTGATGCACGTTAGAGGGGCGGCTTTAAGTGATGATTTAAGAGTAGTACTACCACTCTACCTAGATATGGTCAAGCATGGTAGTAACTTTAAGCCTTTGCTAGACTATATGTTACGTGTAGAGCAAGAGCGAGCCGCTACGACCATTCCCCTACCAGAGATGAGCCTGGAAGACATCAAGGAACAATTACAAAGAGCATTCGCCGAATAGTACTGTAACCTCTAGCCTAGCCCCATGTACAAATTTGTTTTATTCCTCTTAGTAAGCCTAAGTTTCGGGGCTTGCAAGACGGTCACGCCTATTGCTCAGACTCCCAATGAGCAAGAGGTTAGCTTCAGCATCCTTCAGATCAACGATGTGTATGAGATCGCGCCTTTAGAAAAAGGCAAAGTCGGTGGGATGGCAAGGGTAGCAACCTTAGAGAAAAAACTAAGATCCCAAGAGCCCAATCTTTATACCGTATTAGCAGGAGATTTTTTAAGTCCTTCCGTTATCGGAACGGTAAAAATTGATGGGGAGAGAGTTCAAGGCCAGCAAATGGTGGAACTCATGAATGCGGTAGGAGTAGATTGGGTGGTATTTGGTAATCATGAGTTTGACATCAAAGAAGCGGCTTTGCAAAAGCGTTTGGATGAGTCAGACTTTGGCTGGATTGGTGGGAACGTTCGCCATCGGCGGAACGATACCCTCACTCGTTTCCAACAAAAGGGACAAAATGTACCAGATTATGCCATCTGGCAATTTGAAAATCAATCTCAAGCTCTTAAAGTCGGAGTCATAGGTGTTTGCCTTGATGCGAATAAGCAAGATTATGTGAGCTATGAAGAGGTATTTGCCAATGCCAAATACAATTATCAGCTCATAAAGGATTCTGTAGATTTTTGTATCGCCCTGACCCATCTATCGATTGAGGAAGACCGAGAGCTGGCACAGCAGATTCCGGAGTTAAAATTGATCATGGGCGGACATGAGCATGAAAGACACTTTGAAAAAGTTGGTACCGTTCCTATTGCGAAAGCAGACGCCAATGCTAAAAGTGCTTGGATCCATAGTTTCAAATGGGATGGCACCGAAGTTAATCTCACTTCCTACTTAGAGGAGATTAATGAAAACATCGCTATTGATCCTTATGTGGAGGCGAAAGTCAAAGCCTGGGAGCAAAAGGCTTACCAAGCTTTTGAAGCCAATGGATTGAACCTTAGTGCGCCAGTTTGTAAGCTTGAAACACCCCTTGACGGTCGTGAAGCGACTATCAGAACCGGTCCAACCAACCTAGGACTAGCGCTAGCCGAATCGATGTATCAGGCAGCAGAGGATGCAGATTGTGCCATTGTCAATAGTGGTTCTGTGAGGATAGATGACTTTTTAAGAGGAGAAATAACGGAGTTTGATTTAGTCCGCACCCTACCTTTTGGAGGATCTGTCGCTAAGGTAGATATGCGTGGTAGTCTTCTCAAACAAATATTAGAAGCAGGCTTAGCCAATAAGGGCAATGGCGGTTATCTACAGACCCATGGGATTCAAAAAGAAGGCGATAATTGGCTTATTGCGGGTCAGGAACTAGAAAGTGATAAGAAATATCGTGTTGCGCTCACTGCTTTTTTACTGACGGGTTTAGAATCGCGGTTGGAATTTTTGACCCCCGAAAATGAGGCGATCATTGCGATAATTAGGCCAGGGACTGAGAGCAAGCTAAGAGACATCAGGCTTGTTTTAGCGGATTACCTGAAAAAGCAGTAAATTTGACCGAAGCAAAATTGGAAATATGATCAAGGCCGTCATCGTTGAAGATGAAAAAAATAGTCAAGAGCTCCTCAAGGAGCTCATAACTGAATATTGTGAGGGAGTTGAGGTTGTGGATATCGCCGGCAATGTCGCCGAGGCCTTAGAAGCAATCGAAACACAGAAGCCAGATTTAATTTTTCTGGATATCGAGTTGCCAGATGGTGATGGCTTTCAAGTACTGGAGCAGGTAAAGGACCTCAACTTTGAAGTAATTTTTACTACTGCCTATGATCAATACGCCATGCGTGCCTTCAAATTTTCGGCTACGGACTATCTGCTCAAGCCAGTTGATATTGACGAACTCCAAGCCGCTGCGGCCAGAGTAGTAGAAAAGCAGAGTCAGACTAGCGAGGAAAGCGGAGAAGGGCAATCGGATAAAATCGAAGCCTTGATTCGTAACATTCGCAATATGCAGCAGCCATTTAAGCGGATTGTATTACCCACCACTAATGGCTTTACCGTAGTTAATCCTGAGGATATCATTCGTTGCGAATCTGATCGCAACTATACTTTTATATTCCTAATGGACGGGCGTAAGATCCTCGTTTCGAGAACGATCAAAGAGTATGACGAAATGCTCTCGGATTATAATTTCTTCCGCATCCATCAATCTCACCTGATCAATCTTAAATATCTCAAGAATTACACTCGCGGACGCGGCGGTTATGTCGAATTGACTGATGGCTCAACCCTCGATGTGTCGGCTCGCCGTAAATCTGAATTCTTGAAGAGAATGTCCCAAGATGGATAAAAAAAGCTTAGTCAAGCTACCTTAACTATTTCTCCTCAATCTCTATGCCCTTTAATAAAGCTCGTAGGCTCTTGACCTTCTGGTCATCATTTGCCCGCTCATAGCCTTTTATTTGACGTTCTATGAGTGCGAGGATAAGGTAAATCTTAGAACTAGGTTCGTAATATTCAGCTTTGTCCTCAACTTTCATCTCGGCCAAAAAACGACTAAGGTCAGCGCGAACGAAAAATGCCCCTTGGTTGAAGACATCAATGAAGAATTCGTTTTGGCTGTCGCGGTAAACCAATACAAAGTAATCTGGCAACAAAATCCCCTCGATTGGGATCTGGAGTTCGGCGCAGACGACCATATAAAGAAGTCCTAAGGAAAGGGGACTCCCTTGCTTCGTCTCCACTAAGGTGTTGAGATTATAGTTTTGCGGCAGATGTGGACTGCGTTGATTGGCGCGGTATTTTTCTTTGGTGAAAAGCATCCGATTGACCACCATCAACTGTTCAGGCACATTCATACCCGACCGCAATTCTAGCCAAATTCGGTTTACCAGCCGACTGATAGCTTTGCGATAGAGTTCAATATCTAATTCAGAGTAATGAAATTGGGTTACATAAAACCAGCCTTCCAATAGGTCCGAACCACCTTTGGCTCGCCACTCCTGCAATGATTGTATAGTTTTTCGGGATTGAATTAAATGAATAACATCCTCGATGCGACTTTGCATCAAGTCATCTTCACTTGACTCCCATGCACTTTCTAATTGAGGGATTACCGTCTGTCCCAATCCTAATAACTGCTGCTCAACATGGGCCTTTACACCTGGATCCTCATCATCCAACAAGCTTATTAAGGCCTTGAGTTCCGTCTCTTTCATATATTATTGGCCTTCCTGGAGGCCGATAGGGTGTAGGGAATTAAAATCTATTTTACGAGGATAGACGCTCGAAGTTATGAAAGCGCAATCTCGCAATTTATGAGAAAATAGAAAGGAATAATTGTCACAAAAAATCCCCCAAGTTTAAGCTGCAATCTTAGGGGATAAATTAACTAACTACACGAAAATGATTCTTCCGTCTTTTCATGGGGGCTGCTCTTGCAAATCTACTCAGTTTAT
>CAZHOC010000318.1:0-6340 GCA_964534295.1 uncultured Bacteroidia bacterium
CAGACCTAGTGCGATCAGGGATAGAATCCGGCAAGCGAATTTCCATCAAGCCCGAAGTTGCCCCCGTATAATTGGCCGGTATGAAGTTCTTGTAGGTTGATATTTCTTCAACCGTACTGGGGATAAAAGTTGTGAGTGTGCCAAAGAAATGCGCCTGCTTGTACACGGGGATTCTATCCCAATAGACCATCAATTCATCGCTCCCACCTCCTCGGATATTGATACCAGAAGCGGTTTCGTCATTAGATTCAATACCCGGAAGTGATTGAATAGATAGCAACACATCGGCTTCAGCCAAACCGGGAAGGACCCGCATGCGTTGCGGCTTGAGTTTGAACTGAGCGCCGTCAATCAAAGTGATGGCTTCGTTATTGTACTCAATTAGCACTTCCGTAAGGCTCATAGCATCCTGCTCCAATTTGATCAAAAGAGTCTCAGGCATATCGTCTTTTAAACGGATTTGCCTTTCCACATATCCCAGATGTCGGATGAGAAGAACTGAGTCCTCTCGGCTATCATATTGGAGGATCGCTTCCCCATTGACATTTGCATAAGTTCCTCGCCGACTACTCATGGAACGCACAATAGCGTAGGCCAAGGGTTCGGCAGATTCGGCATCTTGAATAATTAGCGATACTGTTTTTCTAGCTTTTTGGATGTAAAAATATTTTCCTTTGCTTCTTTTGGCTTGTAGATCAAAGGGGTCTAATAAAGTGGCGAGGAAGATTTCCACCTCTTGATTTTCGGCATTAATACTGGCTGAATAAGGAGCGAGCTGCTCAGAGGAGTAAGAGAAAAATAAGCCGTAGGTAGCAGAGATCTCCTCTAGAATTTCAATAATGGGCTTTTCTGCAGTTTGATAGGTAATTGATTGAGCCTGACTAGAAATAAATGTCGCCGAAAGCAAAAATAAGAGGCAGAGGATTCTGGCTCTAAGATTGTATTTACGGAAGAATGACAACGACATTTCGGCTGGTATCTAATTGATATTCGATATTAAATGGCCCAAATACTTGAGATAATGCCGTATTCAAATCATTTACTGGAAAAATGGAGTTGAAGCGAAGCTCCGGATCGAATTCCCCTTCGATCTGAACTTGGTACAGCTCTTCGATTTGTTGCACCACCCTTCCTAGGGAAACATCTTCTAGTTTAATGTTATCAGCAAGCCAGACGGGTTGAGGCAAAACCGTAGTCAGAAGCTGAGGAGATTGATCTTTGATTGTGAGTACACTTTCTCCTTTTTCCAAGATCTGGCTAGCACCAAAAGCTTCCACTTGAACTTTGCCAGTAAAACAAACAACACTCAGGGTATCGGCCCTTTCTGATATTAAAAAACTGGTTCCCAGAACGCTTACCTTTCCTTGTTTCAGATAAATATCGAAACGCTCTCCTTTTTCAACTTCAAAATAGGCTTCCCCTTCCAAATAAACTGCCCGATTTTCCTCCCATTCCTTCTTTGGATATCGGACGCGACTACCTTTCTGCAGTTCAATAATGGAGCCATCTGGCAACCTAAGTTGTTCGCGGTTTTCGGCAAACAATTCTGTTTGCTCTCCTTCTCCGCCCGACTGTAACCAAACAAATGCGAGCAAAATCAACACCACCGCAGCGGCTGTGGCAAAATACCATCTCCGATAGAAAGGAATGGTTTTAGGCTGCTGCTTTTGGATCTTATGCTGTTGAACTCTTTCCATCAATTGGCCCAAAGCGGCCTCTTGATCAAAGGGAGCGACCTCAAAGGGTTGCAAGGCCTTGGCAGTGGCTACATAGGATTCGTAGTCAGGAGAGGCTTCAAAGGCTTGAAGTTCCTCCTGCGTCAATTGATCATTGAGCCATCTGGCTAAAAATGTTTCATCTGTTTCCCACGCTTTCATGATCACCACTTATTTCCACATATAACAATCGTTGAATCGACATTTACCCCAGCCCCCTCATGAAGATTTTGGAGGATGAAGCAAATCTCTCATTTTTTTCAAGGCTTTGGACATGCGTTTTTCGACGGCTTTTTGGCTCACACCAAGGCTTTCCGCGATTTGCGCATAGGTCATTTTCTGAATCCGATTGAGAAGAAAAACCTCACGTTGTCCCTCCGGCAAGGCTTCGATAGCATCTTCTAAGCGTTGCTTAAATTCGGCAGATTCTAGCTTATACTGAGGATCTTCCTGCTCGGCTCGAAATTGGATCTTTTCTTTATAACGGAGACGAACCTTTTTCTTTTCGACATGGCTCAAAAACTCATTTTTGGCTACTACAAAGAGGAAGGATCTCGCTTTCTCTGGTGGAACATCTTTGCATTTTTCCCACAGCTTGAAGAAGATGTCCTGCAAAAAGTCTTCACTCAGTTTTAAGTCTCCGGACAAGAAATAAAGATAATCCCGCAGAGAATGGGAGAGTTCCCTGAATATTTCAGAGAAGGTTTGTTCGTCACATACATGGGAAGGAGACGCCATTCAGAGGATTTGTTTGAAAGGGCAAATTAGTTATCCGATCGATGAACGCAAAGATCCAAGTAAGACTTGTAGCAATTATTGATTGCCCATGGACTCTTTCCAAAAATCATACAAATGTATTCTGGCCATCTATAATTAGAGCTTCTAGAAGGGCAAGAACGCCACTTGAGTAGTCTATCTACAGGGATTTGCTATGCAAAAATGCTCCTAGTAATCTTAGGAGCATTTTATTAGTTGTCTAACTCAATTAGCTATGACACAACTAATTTTCAATAAGGTATGATCAGTGCAGAAACTTCCATTCACATACCATACTTAGGTATACTTTAATTCTTCAAATACAGCTTCGGGCTCCTTCAATCGAGCAATTATTTCTGATTGTACCTTCTCATCTCTAAGAATATCGGTATGTCCTTGTCCATGCAAACAGATTGTATCTATTTGAGGAAATTTCGCAGCGAGCTCAACACTATTGGTATAGGGGATCGCTAGGTCTTCCTTGCCGTGGATCAAGGTGTATTCAAAATCAGCTTGGGTCAATAATTCATTTAGTCCTATTGGGAAGGCCTCTTCCAGAGAACGCTCATCCTTAGCGGCCATAGCAGAGATATTGTGATACAAGCCCTTTTTCACCCCTTCTGATAGGCCCAAGATTTTGCAAAAAATATCCATAATAGCGTGAGGGGACGAGGGCATACTTACAGATCCCATTTTCTTAAGGTTAAACTCACCGTATCCTTCCTTGCGAATGCAGTCCATAGCCAGCAAGGTCGCTGTCCCTCCCCAAGAATGAGTAAGGATACGTTCCAGAGGTTTTTCCGCATTGTAATACAAGAGTAGCTCCTTCACTACTTTTGACATCTCTATTTGATTGATAAATGTACCTGAAGAGCGTCCATGGCAAGGCAAATCAGGGACAATAACTTCATAGCCTTCATTTACTAGAGCCTCTACCAGAGGTCGCATATTATAGCCAAGACTTCCCCATCCGTGAGAAATATAAACGGGTTTTCCCTTACCTACTCGAAGCACCTTTACTTCAAACCCTCGGATGGTAAGGATATCGGTTTGACCTTGCTGGTAAAATGCATGATGCTTCGTTTTCATTTTTTGACGAGAAGGCTTACAAAACAGACCCGTTACGATTTTTATAGTAAGCCTTTGGGAAAGCCTGTCAGATACTTTAAGGACATTTTTTAGCAAGGACAGACCAGCGCTTAATTGTTGGGTGTTGGTGTGGATGTTGTTGCCTTGAGACATATTGTTTGTTGCTTAAATATTTGATACTGAGCCAAAGATCTCCCTTAGCCCTTAGGCTGGATTGGATTTTTTTGAAGAATGATTGGACTATTGTTTCAACCAGCCATACTGGCTAAAAAGGGCGATTTTAGGGGGCTTGCGGGAAGATTTCAGGATGTCTAATCCCTTTTTGGCTGCTTCGGAGGGTCCGCTTGCGCTGATGATGATTGGTATTGGGCTTCTAAGATCTGAAGGCGAGCTTCAAGCGCTTGCAGTTGTTCTATCTGCACTTTGAAAGCGGCATTTTCAGCTTCTAGTTCTTCGATCCTGCGTTGCTGCTCTTGGGTCGCACTGACATTGAGCATGGAGATTGCTTCGTAATCCACAGTATGGAAGTCGTCCACTTCTCTTCCGTAGACAAATATTTGAGATTGAGTAGTAGAGGGATTAGCGTTCCGCGAAGCGAGACCCAATACCTGAAACCGCCCAGCTTGGACAGCACTGACCTCATAAATATCTGCACTCAGAGAAGTAATCAGTTTGACACGCTCACCGATTTGTAAATCTGTAGCAAGCACAATCCAGCCATTTTGCACCTCCGCAGACTGATAGATGTCTGGGACGACTTCGGTCAGATTCGAACTAACTGCTTGGGGATAAACCTCAGCAACTTGTTGGGCAATAACCTTTTTGGTGGGAGCGGTACCCTTGGTGATAGTATCGCGAAGAGTGTAGTCAGTGATCTCCAGTTGCATGAGAGTAGCGAGGTCCGTTTTGCTATCCGAAATAGCTTGCACCTGCTTGATCCTGGCATCAGAATGAGCATGGAATCCAGAAGCTGCAATAATATCTGAAGTATAAAGGGAATAGGGTCGGGAGACGGGGGGATTGGTATTAAAGCCATTCGTACCATTTGGGGCGAGGTAGCCAAATCCGATGGGAAGTTGTTGATTGGCACTACCATTGATTTCTACCTTAGCCTTGCTTGGGTTTAGGGTTCCAATCCCCACCCTTCCATTTTTTGTCAGACGCATCACATTTTCTGAGATCCCACCGTTCTGAGTGCTGAACTGTAGATCGATGTCGGTAGTACCAGAATCATCCCTCGCAGAAACATATGCGGTACCCGAAAGCCCATCACCAGCCAGAGCATGCAACAGGACATTGCCTAGCCCATAGTAGGAGCCATTGACATGTAGTGTTTGCTTGGGATTGGTGGTAGCAATCCCGACTCGGTCATTTCCGACATAAAGGTCTGTCCCGAGATCATTATTATGAAAATGAATGCCTTTGTTTTGCTGGACACCGATTTGCAAGTCTCCTAGCTGGCCAGTCAAATTATTTCCTGTATTCACCCCAATCCAGCCTAGGGGGCTGTTGGCAGTACCGAAAAACATAAGATTGGCCTGCCCGCCTGCTTGAGTATTGGAGGAACGGACTTTTAGTGTGGGATTGACATAAGAGCTTGAATCTGAAGCAATCGAAAGTAGACTCGTCGGGTTCACCTCCCCAATCCCCACATTTCCATTCTTAAGGATGGTCATAGCATTGGAAGGAGCATTTTGCCGGCCATTCCCGACGGAAAATATCCGATCTGTTTCCACCCAGGAGGTATTTCCACCCGCAGGGGAATAAGGCTCATTATATGTTCCCAGTACCAGCTCATTTCTGGAATAAGCCGTCAAACCCTCTCCTATGGCCATGCCAGAATATCCTGAAACTACATTTTCTTGCCCAAAAGCAAAGGCCCCGTAATTACCTCCCAAAATGCGGTTCTTAATGCCGAAGGCACCAGAAAGAGAGCCGAAAAGATAGTTGCGGTTCCCAAAAGCGAAAGAACTAATTCCTCCGACTGTATCCCGCGTACCAAAGGAAAAAGTGGAAAAGGAGGTAGAGCGATTTCTGAAGCCGAAAGAGTAATTTTTATCATCCAATAACTCGTGTTCTTCCCCTACGCCAAAGGAATAATCTCCCTGGACCGTTTGATCCCGTCCCACTATCAAGCTCTGGTCCCCCGTAATGATATGATTTGTGTTTGCCGGAAAAAGGCTGTTGCCTGAGGTTTTCTCCCAAATCTTCTGGCTATCGACATATGCCTTGGTGGCAGCATCTTGATCATCGATAGGGTCTGCCACTTCCTTCATTTGCATTCCTCCAGCACCATTTCCTAGAGTCAATACATTTTCTAAGCTTTGCAATTCATTCTCAGGATCTCTGTCAGCATCCTGACTGATTGCCAAACTGCCATTGGGAATGGGTAAATTTTCTCCAGTTTCTCCTTCTACGCTCCAAATAAAGATATCTTCACCTCCTGTACTCGTCAAAGAAGAGGAACCAAAACTGATGGTATTAGTAAAATGCCCAGTCGCAAATACATTGCCATCTGAAGAAACTGAGACTCCCAATCCGCGTCCTATTCCACTTCCTCCAGCTTGTTTTGTCCACAATTCTTGGCCGGAAGCATCCATTTTAGTTAATAATACCTCATTTCCGTTTCCTGCAATCACATAGCTATTTTGGTAGTCGTCAAGGACCATTTGGTAGGGGACGCTAGAAAAGGAATTATTGATCAAAGGAATTTGCTTACCCCAGAGCAACTGCCCAGTTGGCGAAAAATTTAGGATTACGAGGCCTCCTGGACCAGGAAC
>CAZHOC010000319.1:0-6330 GCA_964534295.1 uncultured Bacteroidia bacterium
TGTCAAGGGCTTGAGTAAGAAAGACCCTAGGACTACATCATCATCTCCATCTCCGTCTAAATCTCCCGCATCCATCACCATCCAGCGGCCGCCATCGGCCTGAGGGAAATACTGAGGCTTGAGCTCCCAATTGCCTTGATTTTCGAGATAAAGTATGCTTTTGTTCGCTCCTCGGGCATAATCTGGGAAAAAGGACATTACCATAAAATCCATATCTCCGTCTAAGTCATAATCTTTGCTCCTCACTTTTGACGCCCCATATTGGGGAAAGAATAAGCGTTCCGCGAAGCGGTAATCCCCCTCGTTGAGATAAACCCGCAGTCCGTGATATGGCTTGAGCATCATCGTCCGATCGCCATTGTCCCCATTGGTCATAACAATGTCCTTATCCCCATCCGCATCAAGGTCCAACCACTCAAAATCACTTGAACCCATGATCGAAGGTAGACTCAAAAGGCGCCGCTCCTTAAAGTTGCCATCGCCTTCATTGAGAAACATACTGATGCCTTCATTGCCTTGGGCCAACTGCACCACTAAATCCAAGTCCTCATCGCCATCTAAGTCTTCGACATATACTTTGGTCGCGCCAGGAACTTCTTTGATGATGTGTTCCTCATAATCCTGACCCTTAAATTCAAACCAAGAAAACTTGCCAATCAAATGTCCAAATTGGCAGACTATCAGATCTTTACTGCCGTCTTGGTTGATATCTGCAAGCTCAAAATGCACTGGACGTACCAAGCCCCCTGCGGCTAAACTAAAATTGCGTAGTTCTCCGTTTTTAAATCTGATCAGGGCACCTGTAGGCCGCTGGGCTGGATACATAGCCATAAGGTTAGGAGCTACTCCTAGCATCAAGAGATCGTCCTCATTTTTTTGTTGATGCACGATGACTCCCGGTATCTCCGCAAAATCTTCAGTGCTAAAGTCGGCACTTACTTTTACATATTGACCGCTGGCACTGGCTATGGCGAGTTGCTGCTCCTTAGGCATAATATCCACCATGCTGACATAGGGTTTGCCTTTAAATGGTGTCTGAGGAAAGGTACTTTCGAAGCGTTTGGAAACTTCCCAATGATCCTGAGAAATATACTCTAGGCTGTCTGGCGCTTGCGAGATGATATAATCCTGCAAGGATTGCCATTCTTCTTCGCTCATATAAGGCTTCGTAGCATAGACACCCCCGCTTTTGATCTGCTGGGCTTCCATCATATTGTAATCCTTATAAAGAGTATCTGGCATCCTACTCATGCCCATGCGCGCTCCCATATAGGGCAGTATATCATGCTTCCAGCTTTCTTTTGGGAGGAGGCTGGGAGAAACGTATTGATGACAACTCGCACAGTAGGCTTCTGCTAGCTGTTGTCCTGTCCTTTGTGGCCTTTGATTACAGCTCAAACAAAGAATGAGGCCCAAGCCAATAAAAAGCAGCTTTTTCATTACCCAAAATTACACCATAAATCACTAGTTTGGGGAGAAAATGCAAAGATTTGGAGCCAATATTTAAAGACCTTATCGTAGTCGAACTCGCGTCTGTATTAGCAGGCCCTTCTGTGGGGATGTTTTTTGCGGAATTAGGGGCAAGGGTAATCAAAGTTGAGAATCCTCGTTTTGGGGGAGATGTAACCCGTTCGTGGAAGCTGGCCCATGAGGACAAGGAGGATAGCCGCTGTGCGTATTTTAGTTGTATCAATTGGGGGAAGGAATCTTTGACCCTCGATCTAAAAGATAAGGCTGATATGGCGGTGCTAGATCGCTTATTGGCCAAGGCCGATATTCTGCTTACTAGTTTTATTCCCGGCCAGGCCGAACGCTTAGGTATAGGGGCGGAAAGCCTGCTTAAACGCTTTCCCCGCCTGATTTGTGGCGAAATCAATGGATACGGAAAAGAGGGAGTAAGACCTGCTTATGATGCCATTATTCAGGCTGAGGCAGGCTTTATATACATCAATGGCGAAGGGGAGCAAATCTATAAAATGCCGGTTGCTTTGATGGATGTATTAGCTGCTCATCAACTCAAAGAAGGACTTTTGTTAGGGCTGATTGAGCGAGGCGTGACGGGCAAAGGCAAGCGGGTAACCGTCTCCTTGCTGCAATCAGGGGTCAGCGCCCTGGTCAATCAAGCGACTAATTGGTTGGTAGCGGGAAAGGTACCCGTTGCGCTTGGATCTGCGCATCCAAACATTGCTCCTTACGGGAGTAAGTTTCGTTGTGCGGATGGTACCTTGATTGTTTTGGCAGTCGGCAGTGATGCTCAGTTTGCCGCTTTGTGTGATATTCTGGGAGTGGATGTGCCTGCAAATTATGTGTCCAATACAGACCGCCTTGCGGAACGCTCAAAACTAGAGACCTGGCTTGGAGAGCTGATTGGCCAATGGCAATCCGCTGACCTATTGACTAAGCTGGAAGAAAGACGCGTTCCCGCAGGGGCGATAAACACGATGCCTCAAGTGATGGAACAAGCCCTAGTCTCTGAAATGCTATTAAAAGGAGACAAGTTCAGGGGTTTGCGTTCTATCGTAAGTGAACATCCCCATCTTACGCTTTCAGAGCCGCCCGCGCTTGGTCAGGATAGTGAGGCTATTTTAGCAGAATTAGGCTTTCAGCAAAGATAAAGCCGCAATTGCCAAGGCAATTACGGCTCTAAGAATCAAATTACTAAGAGATCGGTCTATTTCTTGGTGGTGATCTTAATTACTCCATTGCGGCCTTTTTCACCGTATTCTTCAATGGCTTTTTCCCCTTTGATCACATTGACGCTTTCAATATCATCTGGTTCTAAAGCGTCCATTTTAAAGCCTTTGCTGACTTCTTTGCCGTCAAGGATGATAAGAGGCGCCTTCTCTTTGGTGCTCATGACCTCGAGGTCTTTGCCTAGATCGACTTCTGCTTTGCCTGATTTGAAAAAACTGCTCTTGCTTTTCTGCTTGCCTAATTCGACTCTGATAATGCCACTCTCTTCCATGACTACTTCATGGCTTTCCAAGCCGATAAAGCTAAAAACCAAAGTGGCAGAGCTGTTTTCGGGAATCATTATTTCAAAATAACCCGCTTCGTTGGTCAGAGTACCAATGCTTGACTCTTTGACGAGTATGGTTGCGCCTGCAATCGGGCTTTGGTCCTCAGCCATAATGACGTGGCCTTGAATCAGCTTCTTGCCAGTAATGTTGGCGATAATATTTGAGCTACTCGGTAACGCCTTAAAGCTGTAAAGACTGAGGCCGAGGATAGGGAGTAAGAAGAGGAATTTGATTCTACTCCACTTGCTAGATCTGTTTTGGTTCATCATTTTTATTCGTTTGACAGTTGTAAATTCATTGAAGGCATTTGCGAGGGCAAAACGCTGACTGCCAGCACCTTGCTCAAGCAACAATAATTGATAATCTGATTTTGAGACTCCACTTGCCATCACACTTTGATCGGCTTGATATTCATGGATGGCCAGTAAGCTCTTCTTATACATCCAAGCGATTGGATTAAACCACTGGAAAAGAAGGAAGAATTCGAGCAGGAGGATATCAAAGGAATGTTTCTCTTCGATATGGGCCTGCTCATGAGAAATGATTAAGTCTGTCGCCTTACTTTTGGGACTAGAAGCCGGCAAAAAGACATAGCGATAAAAAGAAAAGGGTGCCTTGATTCCAGAGCTTCTTAGCAAGGTAAAGCGAGGATGTTCTTCCTTGGAAGAGGCACGGATGAGTCGCCTGATTTGCCCGTCAATTTTGATGAGTCTCAGTACCATCAAGCCTAATCCCAGCATATATGCCCATCCCAGCCAAAGGCTCCAATCAATGCGTTCGGCAAAGCCTGCCTGCTCTCCTCCCTCAGTCGCTTGACCAAGACTTTCGATATCAAGTTCGGCAAAGCTCGGGATAGAGATTACAGTGCTACTGACTGGCCAAAAAGGCAAAAGGAAGGCGATAAGTATGCCTACGATCAAATAGGCCCGATTCCAAGCAAAATGGGTACTGCGTTTTAAAAAGAGCTGGTAGGCGCCATAGATAAAACTAATCACTAGGCTGAGCTTAGCGAGGTATAGCAAAAATTCAGTCATCTTGGCTGTTTTTTTCGTTTTCGATTTGCTTGATCAGGGCTTTCAATTCATCAACGCTGATGTTTTCCTCCTTAGCAAACATGGAGACCACGCTTTGGTAAGAATTGGCGAAGTAATCCTTTACCACATTGCCGATAAATTGCTTGCGATACTCCTCCTTCTTCAAAATCGGGAAGTACTGATGCGTCTTGCCGTAGGCTTTGTGGCCAACATGCCCATTTTTCTCTAGTAGCCTCACCAAAGAGGAAACGGTATTGTAGTGAGCCTCCCCAGGCAAGCGCTCAATTATGTCCTTGACAAAGGCTTTTTCTAGGTCCCAGAGGATTTGCATCACCTCCTCTTCTTTGCGGGTTAATCGTTTCATGGCATAAATCTATAACTGAAAAATCAGTTATACAACTATTTTTTCAGTTTTGTAACTGTTTAATCAGTTTTTAATCTCGAAAGATTGCTTTGTATCATTATGGGATTGCACCCAACCCCTTTTGTTTTTAAGGCGTGTATAAATCAAACATCCCGATTTTTCACCATGAAAAAATACTACTACCTATGCTTAGGTTTAGGCCTCCTATTGAGCGCCTGCCGCGAGCCGGAAATTCCCTTTGAATCCAAAGAGGTCCCTCTTGAAGAATTGTTGTTAGGAGAGCTGAAGGTCGAAAAAGACCCCTTCGAACGCAGTCCTCTGGCAGCCCAGCTAAGCTTTGAAAGCAAGCAAAAAACTAAAGTCAGCATTACCATATTGGGTAATGTGGAGCTTTCGCATGACTTTCCCTTAGCTAAGGAACATCAGCTGCCTATACTAGGGCTACACCCCGGACAGGAGAATAAGATAGTGCTAGATATAGTAGGTGAGAATGGTTGGTATGCTCAAGATACCTTAAGCATTCAAACAGATCCCTTGCCTGAGTTTTTGCCGGAAATTGAGATTGTGAGCCTGCAAGCAGAACGCATGGAATCGGGTTTACACTTTAGTAATTTCAATCGTCCGGTAGAACGTAAGTTTCAGAAATTTCCACTCTTATTTGATAATGAGGGGGAAATCCGTTGGTTTTTGGACCTAAGTGAATTCGAGGCCCTTACCTTTCCGATCCAGCGATTTGAAGATGGCCTTTGGTATATTTTTCAAGGCAATAAGATTTTGACCTTTAGTATGCTAGGGGAAAAAGTGGGTGAAATTGATTTAACCGCTACTTATAGACCGCATCATGATCTCATAGAACTACCCAATGGCAATTTGGTGGTAATGGTCAATAAAGCAAGTACCACAATCACCTCCGATACCGGAGCGATAAGTTGCTGGGGAGATCATTTGATCGAAGTGGAGCGAGGCAGCGGGAGCCTAATTCGCGAATGGGATATGCGAGAAGTGCTAGACGTCAATCGTTCTGATCTAGTGACAAAAGATCCGGGGGATTGGTTTCACGGCAATGCAGTCTGGCACGATCCGTCAGACAATAGCCTGATCATATCTGGTCGCAATCAAGGCGTGGTCAAAGTATCGCAAGACAATGAACTCTTATGGATTATGGCCCCTCATCGCTCCTGGGGACAGGCGGGAACCAATGGAGATGGTCCTGAGACTGCGCCCTATTTGCTCAGAGCAGTAGATGCTAGCTCCACTTCATTTAATGATTCGGTCCAAGCGGGAGTAGAAGCAGATTTTGCCTTTGATTGGCCTTGGGGCCAGCATGCGCCTAGTCTACTACCCAATGGAAATATCGTTGTCTTTGACAATGGTTTTGAACGCCAATTTGGGGAGGCCAGCCTTTATTCTCGAGTGGTCGAGTATACAGTGGATCCCAATCATATGACCATCAGGCAAGTCCGAGATTATGGGGCAGATAGAGGGCAAGCGCTTTATTCCAAGGTAATTAGTAATGCCAGAGGACTTCCTGAGACAGGCAATTTATTGATGATGCCGGGACTGATCAGGGAAGGCGTTCCGCCGCAGGCGAGGATAATAGAAGTCTCCGGTCCCAATAGCGAAGTTGTATTTGAAGCTGCTTTGATCTTCAAAAATAGCGGTGGGAATGGCTCAAATACTTGGGGCAATGTTGATGCAGTGTATCGTTCGGGACGCATGACTCTTTATCCTTAAAACATGCGGATCCTACTTTACAATGACATTTCAGGACCCTGTGGGGGAGCGGAGAGTCACATACAGGTGCTTATGAGTTCTTTGCAAGCACTAGGTCATGAGGTTGAGTTATGCGCCTTCGCCGAACGCTTACCCTCAAGGGGCAGTTGGGGCCAGAAAATTCGTTTTGTCCGCTACG
>CAZHOC010000320.1:0-2576 GCA_964534295.1 uncultured Bacteroidia bacterium
TAAAAGTATCAAAGGCCCAAAAGAGTTTAAGGCGTTGCCAGAGGCGGTAGATAAAGCGTGTCGGTTCACTTTTGATGTGTTTTACCGCTAAGTCGCGGAACGCTTGTCCCTCTGCGCTGGGTACTAGGGCAAAAATCGAGTCTCGCTCCGCATAAAAGTCCGCAAAGGCTGGATTTTGACTTTCGCCATGTGAACCCAGCCAGTAGGATTTATAATCAGGTGTCCAGGGATTATTGCCCAGATAGAAATTGTAGGCATTCGCAGTATTTACAGGCACGAACTTATCGTTCTGCGAAGCAGCTATCCCCAACCAAGCTCCGACAACTAGGATCAGTCCTAAGCCAATGCTTAGCATTTGAGTTGGCGTTCTGCGCAGCAAGACAGCAGGCAACACACTAGCCGTACCGGCTCGCAGCAATACGCCTAAGCCCAAGAGCAAGCCCGAAAACCAGCCACTAGCCTTAGGGCGACCCAGCAGATACAAAGCCAACAGACAAACCGCCACCGGCAATTGCGTCAGCGGCGAAACCGAATGATGAATAAATATCGGGTAGACTGCAAACAAATAACTAGGCCATAGGCCATGATCGGCCTTGCGCAGTAGTACATCAAAAGTGACATACCAAAGCAGCATGAAAGCCATACAGCTCCCCCAACTCAAGCCCCACAACCAGCCCCAACCCGCCAATAAATAAATCAAGGCCGGTGGCCAATAGAGACTTGTTTCCCCACTTTCTAGCAGCAAATGGGCTTCCTCGACATAATAAATGGCATCATTGGCAAATAGATCTGGCCCTAGCCAAAGGCCATAAAGGAGGCGCAGTATCAGTCCAATACTTAGCGGAAGGTATGGCTTAAGCTTAGCCAATTTCCTTGCTATCAAGGATAATCGTCACCGGGCCGTCATTGAGTAGACTGACCTCCATCATCGCCCCAAATTCGCCGGTTTCGACTTGCCCGCTAAACTGAGATCTAAGCGTCTTGACAAATTGCTCATACAGCGGAATCGACACATCGGGTGGCGCAGAACGGATATATGAAGGACGATTGCCTTTGCGAGCATTGGCGTAAAGCGTAAACTGTGAAATCACCAAAATATCGCCGCCTACGTCTTCGACGGAAAGATTCATTTTGCCCGCATCATCATTGAAAATGCGCATTTTGCTAATCTTCTTGACCAACCAATTGATATCTGCTTCGGTATCATCATGGGTCACCCCCAACAAGACCATCAAGCCCGCACCGATTTGACCGACGATTTCGCCTTCGACTACGACCTTGCTGTGCTGAACTCTTTGAATGACGACGCGCATAGCTTACTGATTTTGATGTTGACTGAGTAATTGACGATAGCTACGCTTTTGGCCTTCCGTCATGAAAGAACTCTCCAAAGCGTTGCGATTGAGTTGTTGTAGTTCCTCCAAGCTAAAGCCTTGTTCCGCCAAGAGAAGATATTCCCCCGTCAAACTAGTCGAAAACATAGCAGGATCATCTGAATTGATATTACAATTGAGCCCGGCATCGACCATTTGGCGTATAGGATGATGCTCCTCCGGCTTGACAATGCCCAAGCAATAATTACTGGTCGGGGAGACTTCAATCGGGATTTGTCTTTCGGCGAGATGAGCGAGGAGTTTTTCATCTTCGATAGAACGCACCCCATGACCGATGCGTTCTGCCTGCAGACTATTGAGCGCCCCCCAGATACTCTCCGGACCAACCCCTTCTCCGGCATGCGCCACCACTTTCATTCCATGCTCGCGCGCCTCGCAATAGACCTCATCAAACATCTCCGGAGGAAAGCCAATTTCTAATCCTCCTAATCCTAAACCTAGGAAAAGCCCTCGATCGTAGCCTTTTTTGACCAGTTCTAAGACATCTCTTTGCGACTCGGGTTCTTGGCGCGCGATATCCGGGATAAAGCGAATCTCCCCGCCATATTTGCGCTTGCCTGCTTCCATGCCACGAGCGATAGCTTCTAGGATTTCTTCTTGATCAAATTTATCCACCAAGTAGGTAGCACTCAGGAAGGCCTCGGTATAGACGATGTTTTGTGCCGCTTGATGACGGTAAAACTCCTCGATCAAAAAGGCATAATCTTCTGCCGAGCGCAGCAGCGAAACCGCACTCACATAGACCTCAATAAAGTGTGGGAAGTTTTGAAACTCAAAGTACTTTTGCCAGCTCGCCAAATCTTGCTCAGGGATAGGCAAAGGCATATTGTTTCGTTGAGCGAGACGGAAAAAGGTTTCTGCCTCCGTCGCACCTTCCATGTGGACGTGCAACTCAAACTTAGGCATGGCGAGAATTTGGGCGGCTAATTCCTTCATGCCACAAATTTAGGTTTTTATCCCTTCAGGGAACGCTCCCCTAACATTTTTTCTGGAACTAGGCCATTATCGCAATTCTCGAATTGGGATTTGTAGCCATAAGTCGATAAAATAGGGCAAACAAAGCCTATCCCCATGTCAAATCAGTACAAACGCCGTCAATTTCTCAAGACCTCTGCCGCTGCCCTCAGTTTAGCTCCTTTGGGTTTTCCAGCCTTGCTGAACGCTCGTCCTAAAGCCAAGTTA